>JAFUUR010000195.1 GCA_017477695.1 Oscillospiraceae bacterium
CGGCGCCTTGACGGGATAGCGCTCCACGCTGCCGCTCTGCCGCGCGCCGCACAGGGCGCGCACCGGGCACAGCCCGCACCGCGCCTCCCCGTTCGGGACGCACAGCGTCTCTCCCAGCTCCATGATGCCCTCGGTCAGCAGCGCCGCGCGCTCCCCGCTCGGGTACTGCGCGCGCAGAAGCACCGCCATGCCGCGCCGCACGGCGGGCTGCATGATATCCTCCGGGCTCTCCAGGATGCGCGCGAGCACGCGCAGGACGTTGCCGTCGACCGCGGGCTCGGGCCGCCCGTAGGCGATGGAGGCGATGGCCCCGGCGGTATAGTCCCCGATCCCGGGGAGCTTCCCAAGTTCCTCCGCCGTGTCCGGCAGACGGCCGCCATACCGCTCCACGAGCAGTGCGGCCGCTTTTTTGAGATTGCGTGCACGGCTGTAGTAGCCCAGGCCCTCCCAGAGCTTGAGCAGGCGGTCCTCCTCGACGGCTGCGAGCGCCTCCACCGTGGGCAGCGCCTCCAGAAAGCGCTCGTAGTAGCCGATGACCGCTTCGATGCGCGTCTGCTGGAGCATGATCTCCGAGATCCACACGTGGTACGGCGTCGGGTCCTCCCGCCAGGGCAGCACCCGGCGGCTCGCCGCATACCAGTCGATGATCCGCGGGATGCAGCGGGCGACGCGCTCCTGCGCGTCCGGCAGCTCCTGCCTGTCTGTCTCTCTCATACCGTGACCTTGACGATCTCCGTGAAGGCGCCGTCCTCCACGCCGCACTGATAGAGCACGCAGTTTTCAATGGGCATTTTCCAGGCGCTCTCGTCCCCGCAGAGATTGCGGATCACGGAGCGGATCGCCACGCCGTGGCTCACGACGAGCACCTGCTCGTCCGTCCCGTCCGCGGCCAGCTCCCGCAGGAACTCGCCCGTCCGCCGCACCAGCGCCGGGATGGGCTCCATCCCCTCCGGGGCCGGGATATGCTCCGGGTCGTGCAGAAAGTGGAACACGTCCGGGCCGAGCTGCTCGAACGTCAGCGCCTCGTAAGGCCCGTAACCCATCTCCAGCAGCCGCGCGTCCGTGAGGATCTCCTCCGGCGCACGCCCGGAAGCCAGCGCCGCCGTCTCCAGCGCGCGGCTCAGCGGACTGCTGAACACCCGGTCGAAGCGCAGGCCGCGCGCGGCAAAGCGCGCGCCCGCCTGCCGGGCCTGCTCCCGCCCCGTCTCGTTGAGGGGGAAGTCACTCTGACCCTGCATGCGGCCCTCTCTGTTCAGATCCGTCTCGCCGTGGCGCATGAAATACACTGTCTTCATTCTGTTTCTCCGTTGCGTTGCTCCCGGTAAAGAAGCCCCGCGGGTCAGACGACCCGCGGGGCCTTCTTCCGGGATTGCCGGCTTTACGCCGCTTCGTCGGTCTCGACCTCGGCTTCCGCCTCGTCGACGACCTCCTCAACGGCCTCCTCCGGGACGTAGTCGCTCACGTCCACGTTGTCGGTGGCCACGCCCGTGATAGCGTCGCGCTTGGCGCAGAACGAGCACAGGCGGGTGCGGCCTTCTGCGATGGCCTGCTCGACCGTGCCGTAGGTGAGCTGCTCGCTCTGGTTGAGCGCCTGGCAGTCGTCATGGGTGTGATAGACCTTGCCGAACGGGCTCCAGTACACATCGTCGACGATGGCCTCCATGGCGGCCTCCTGCTGCTCTGCAGAAACGGGGTTGTAGTCGATGCTGGTCGCGCCGCCGATCAGCAGAGCGATGATCGCCGCGACGGTGGCGATGGTCTTGGTCTTCTTGTCCACGTTTTTATTCGTGAGCAGGAGGATGATGAAGGGCACGAAGGCGAAGGCGCACACGATAACGCCCATGTTGTTCCACAGCCAGAACAGGGTCGGGTTCTTCTCCGAGGCGGGCTTGATGTGGTTGGCCTTCTTCCAGAGCTGCGAGCCGATGATCACGCAGGCCAGATCCAGCACGATGAAGAGGATGAGCTGATACATCTGCGGCATGAACTTGAGGTTGATCTTGCCGAAGAGCACCAGAACGCCCAGGATCTCGAACACGATGGCGAAGACCCACAGGATGATCGCGCCGACGCGCAGGCCCGTGGCGTTGCCCACCGGGGCCGCCTGCACGGCGGCCGGTCTCTTCTTGGAACCGGCGGCGACTTCTTCCCCGGTGTCCGCGGAGACGATCTTTTTCTTTTTCGGTTCGGCCATAGTTTATAATCTCCTTTTCTCTCAAAGATCGGTGCTTTGCTTACCGCTATTATAGGGTATCTTCCCAACAATTACAAGATGAAAATCGCCGTCCGCAGGCACGAAGCAGGCCCCGTCCGCACCGGACGGGGCCTAGTCGTATCCGATCGTGCGCGCCGCGGGCGCTTTCAGATCTCATCCTCCCACATAAAGGTCTGCGGGATGAGCGCCGGGGCGGCCGCCGCGTCCTGCCGCGCGATCAGATCGCGGATCTGGTCGTGGTATTCCGCCGCCTCCAGGATGCGGCCGTCCTGCATGTACACCGCGGCGGATTCGACGCGCCACGCGTGGATCAGCCGGAGCAGGACCTTGTTCATCTCCGCGGCGAGGCTGTTGTGCCCCATGCGCATGATGACCTCGTGGAAGGCGTTGTCGGCGAGGATCACTTCCTCCGCGTCCCGGGACGTCCGGCAGATCCGGCGGAAATTCTCCTGCGCCCGATCGAGCTCCTCCAGCTCCTCCTCGGTGCGGTGCCGCGCCGCAAGCTGCGTGGCGCCGACCTCCAGGATCTCGCGCAGCTCCCGCAGCTCCTGATTGGAGGCCGCCGTGTGCCCGAGGATGATCCCGTAGAGCATGGGGTTGAGCAACTGCGGCGAGAACCCGGAGCTCACGAAGGTGCCGTTGCCGCGCTGGATCGTCACCGCGCCGAGGTAGACCAGGGTCTTGATCGCCTCGCGCACGGTCCCGCGCGAAACGTCGAACTCCTCCGCCAGTGCGAGCTCCGGCGGCAGCTGATCGCCCGGCCGGAGCTTCCCCTCCAGGATCTGCTCCGTGAGACCGTCGATCACGAACTGCACGGTGGAGCGTTTATTCAGCTTCTTCAACTCGTCCAACTCTTTCCCAACCTTCCGTACGGCCGCCCGCTGCGGCGGGCGCCGTTAACGCCGTTAACGCCGTTAGATTGTACTCTATTCCGCCCGATTTGTCAACGAAATCGCAAGCATCTCCCCCTATTCCCGTACTTTCGCGCGCGTCTCCGTCATTTTGTGCATTTTCCCCAATATCCCATTAAAATAATATGTAATATCGGTGAATAGACTTTGCCGGGAAGCTGTGATAAACTGAGCTTATCCATCAGACATCAGATGTCTGCTGTCTTGTCAATGCGTTCACAATGCTTGTAAACGGAGGCTCCTTATGGCAAATCGGGAAGAAAAAATAGCGTATCTGCAGGGCAAGGCCAGAGACCTTCGCCTCTGTGCGCTGGAAATGATCTACGAGGCACAGTCGGGCCATCCCGGCGGCGCCTTCTCCGCGGCGGACATCATCGCCGCGCTGTACTATGACGAGCTGCACCTCAATCCGCAGGACGCCCGGGATCCGGACCGCGACCGCTTCATCCTCTCCAAGGGCCACGTGTGCCCCGTCCTGTACGCCGCGCTGGGTGACCTGGGCTTTTTTGACAGGGCCTACCTGCACACGCTGCGCAAGGAGGGCTCGATCCTGCAGGGACACCCCAGCATGAGCAAGTGCCCCGGGATCGACATCTCCACGGGCTCCCTCGGCCAGGGCCTCTCCTGCGCCGTCGGCATGGCGCTCGCCGGCAAGCGCGACAAAAAGGCTTACCGCGTCTTCGCCATGGTGGGTGACGGCGAGTGCAACGAGGGGCAGATCTGGGAGGCGCTGATGACGGCTTACAAATACCGCCTCAGCAACCTCGTCGTGATCTTCGACGGCAATGGCCTGCAGATCCAGGGCCCCTGCGACGAGGTCATGCCCATGATCGACATCGTCGCCAAGGCGAAGGCCTTCGGCTGCGAGACCTTTGAGATCGACGGCCACGACATGGGCCAGATCCTGGACGTGCTGGACGCCGTGCGCAATTCCGAGAGCGACCTGCCCAAGTTCATCAAGGCCAACACGATCAAGGGCAAGGGCGTCGACTATATGGAGAACAGTCTCGACTGGCACGGCGCCGCCCCCAACAAGGAACAGTATGAGGACGCCGTCGCGCAGTTGAAAGGGGAGAAATGATATGAAGATCGGAGAAAAGATCGCCACACGCTTCGCCTTCGGCGAAGAGATCCTCGCCCTTGGCCGGGAAAACCCGAACGTCTACGTCGTGGACTGTGACATGGCCAAGTCCTGCAAGGCCGACCCCTTTGCCAAGGAGCTGCCCGAGCAGTACGTCAACGTCGGCATCGCCGAGCAGAACGGCGCCGGCGTCGCCGCCGGCCTCGCCACCTGCGGCAAGATCCCCTTCATCGTCACCTACGCGGTGTTCTGCTCCCTGCGCATGGCCGAGCAGATCCGCCAGGAGATCTGCTATCCCAAGCTGAACGTGAAATTCGCCTGCTCCCACGGCGGCGTGACCCCCGCCAACGACGGGGCGAGCCACCAGGGCATCGAGGACATGGGCGTGCTGCGCACCATCCCCAACATGACGGTCATCATGCCCGCCGACTATAACTCCACCAAGAAGCTGCTGCGCGCGGTCGCCGAGGCCGACGGCCCCATGTATATCCGCTTCACGCGCGACGCCATCCCCGTCGTCTACGACGAGGACCAGGAGTTTGAGATCGGCAAGGCCGTAAAGCTGCGCGAGGGCAAGGACGTCGCCATCATCGCAAACGGCGACACGGTGCACCTGGCGCTCAAGGCGGCCGACCTTCTCGCCGCGGAGGGCATCTCCGCGCGCGTGCTGGACATGCACACCATCAAGCCCCTGGACGTGGAGGCCGTCGCGGCCTGCGCGCGCGACATCGGCAGGATCGTCACCACCGAGGACCACAACATCATCAACGGCCTCGGCTCCGCGGTGTGCGAGGTCGTCGCCGAGCTCGGCTGCGGCACCGTCCGCCGCATCGGCATCCAGGATCAGTTCGGCATGTCGGCCCCCTACGAGCGGCTGCTCGCCATCAACGGGATCACCGTTGAAGACATCGTAAAACACTGCAAGGACCTGCTCTAAGGCCGCGCAGTGAAAATAAAAAAAACAGGAGGAACCCAAATGAAAAAGCTCATCGCGCTGCTGCTTGCGCTGGTCATGGTCTTCGCTCTGGCCGCCTGCGGCTCCAGCAGTACCGCCAGTACTGCGTCCACCAGTTCGGCGCCCGCCGCTGAGACCTCTTCCGAGGCGCCCGCCGCCGACGAGGGGAAGGACTACGACACGGTCAACATCATCTTCACCTGCAACGGCACCGACGTCGGCAACGACACCCGCACCGCCCGCCTGCTGGCCGAGCGTCTCGCGGAGCGCTCCGGCGGCAAGATCACCATGACCATCAACAACAACGACGCCCTCGCCAGCGGCGCCCAGACCTCCGCTCCGGAGCTGGTCATCAACGGCACGGTGCAGATGGACCTGCGCTCCACCACCGTTCTCGGCGCCGTCGCGCCGAAGATCAAGGTCAGCACCCTGCCCTTCGTCTTCTCCAACTACGCCGAGACCATCGACTACACCTGGGGCAAGGGCGGCGACTTCTACGCCAAGACTCTGGATGAGGTCGGCTTGACCTACCTGGGCGGCATGCACAACGGCCTGGCCGCCATGACCAACAACAAGCACGTCATTGCGATGCCCGAAGACGTCAAGGGTCTGAAGATCCGCTGCGTCGGCGACCAGCTGCAGGACTTCTGGACCACGCTCGGCGCGAGCGCCCAGGGCATGAACTGGGCCGAGGTGTACACCGCCATGCAGCAGGGCACCATCGACGGCCACAACAACAGCTTCTCCACCATCTGGTCCAACAACATCCAGGAAGTCCAGCACTACTTCTCCACGCTGAACCTCTACTATGAGCTGTTCATCTTCACCGCCAACTCCGCCTGGTTCAATGGCCTGTCCGCCGATACCCAGGAGCTGATCCGCGACACCATCAAGGAAGTCAGCCTTGAGATGAACGAGATCCTTGAGGCCGAGGAAGACGAGATCATGGTCAAGATTCAGGAAGAGCCCTACAACTGCGAAGTCCACGTCATCACCGACGAGGAGCGCCAGGCCTGGATCGACGCCAGCGCTGAGTTCATGGCCCGCTGGACCGAGTTCTACGGCGAGGAAGCCTGCGCTGCGTTCGATATCCCCATGGCCTGATCGCGGCAACGCGAGTTTCTTAGCGCGTTTTTAACGCCTGGCTTACGGTTCCCACCCGCATTCCGCGGGTGGGAATTGCCAAAAAGGAGTGACTGACCCATGAACAAAATAATGGATAAGATCATCGACCGCAGCGACGACGTGCTGACGTTCATCCTGGGCGTCATGCTGATCCTGACCTTCGCCAACGTGGTCGCCCGTTACGTTTTCCTCTCCTCCGTCCCCTTCATCGAAGAGGTCACGGTAGCAGGCATGGTCGTGCTGACCTACGCCGGCTCCGCGAGCAACGCCAAGAAAGGCTCGCATATCACGCTCACGATCCTGTACGACCGCGTATCTCCGCTGGCGCAGAGGATCTTCGATCTGATCGGCTACTGCATCGGCCTGTTCTTCGCCATCGTGCTGCTCTATCGCGGCATCCTGATGGTCCAGCTCCAGCAGAAGGTCGGCGCGATCTCCATCACCATGGGCTGGCCCCAGTGGATCTTCGGCATGTGGCTGCCCATCGGCGGCGCGCTGATGACGATCGTCTATATCCAGATGATCCTCAGCACCATCCACAAGCTGGCCACCTGGAAAAAGCAGCCTGTGGAGCCCGCTCTTCCCACGGAAGAGCCCAAACCTGAAATTTCTGCGGAGGGAGGCGACGAGGTATGACCGCTTTGATCCTGTTCGGCACGTTCTTCGTGCTGCTCGCGCTGAACGTCCCCATCGCGCTGGCGCTGGCCGTTGCGAGCTTCTTCGGCATCTGGCACCTCGGCATGCCCCTTTCGATGGTCGCGACGAACCTCTACGCCGCCCCCTCCAAGTTCGTATTGCTGGCCATCCCCTTCTTCGTGCTCTCCGGCAACATCATGGAGAAGTCCGATATCTCGCGCCGGCTGATCAACTTTGCCGACGCCATGGTCGGGCACACGCGCAACGGCATGGCCATGGTCTGCGTCATCGTCGCCTGCTTCTTCGCCGCGATCAGCGGCTCCGGCCCGGCCACCGTGGCCGCGCTGGGCGTCATTCTGATCCCGGCCATGACCAAGTGCGGCTATAAGATCGGCACCTCCACGGCACTGGTCTCCATCTCCGGCGCCATCGGCATCATCATCCCGCCGTCGATCGGCTTCGTCGTGTTCGGCTCGGTCACGGGCCTGTCCGTCGGCAAGCTGTTCGCCTCCGGCATCGTGCCGGGCATCCTAATGGGCTTCTTCCTGTACCTGTCCATCAAGATCTCCACCCGCCACGAGGAGCTGATCACGAAGCCCAAGGCCTCCGCGAAGGTCCGCTGGGACACGTTCAAGGACGCTTTCTGGGGCATTCTGATGCCCGTCATCATCCTGGGCGGTATCTACGGCGGCATCTTCACGCCGACCGAGGCCGCGGCCGTCGCCGCGGTGTACGGCTTCATCGTCGGCTTCTTCATCTACCGCTCGCTGACGCTCAAGAGCGCCTGGCAGATCATCAAGCAGACCGTCAACCAGACCGGCGCGATGATGCTCATCATCGCGGGCGCGGCGCTCTTCGCCTGGGTGCTGCAGGTCTCCGGCGTGGCGGCACAGGCGAGCAACGGTCTGATGAACCTCGTCCACGGCAGCAAGATCCTCTTCCTGCTGATCCTGAACGTGATCCTGCTCATCACCGGCATGTTCATCGACGCCAACTCCGCCTTCTACATCCTAGTCCCCATCCTCTACCCCGTCGCCCAGAGGCTGGGCATCGACGGCATCCACCTCGGCTGCATCATGGTCATGAACATGGCCATCGGCCTGGTGACGCCGCCCGTGGGCGTGAACCTCTACGTCGGCACCGGCATCGCCGGCTGCAACGTCAAGGAGGTCATCCGCGCGGTGTGGCCGTTGGTCGGCTTCGCGATCCTCGCGCTGCTGCTCGTGACCTATATCCCCGCGATCTCCATGACGATCCCCAACCTGATGAAGTAACGACCCCGCACGCACAGCGGCCCGTCCCCCGGGACGGGCCGCGATCTGACGAAAGGAAGCTGAAACATGAGAGCTGGTTTTATGGAAAAGCCCGGCCTGGCCTATTTCATCGACGACGCGCCGGAGCCGCAGCTCCCCGCCGACGCGGACAACTGGGTCAAGATCCGGGTCAAGGCCTGCGGCATCTGCGGGTCCGAGGTCCACGCCTACCACGGCGTGCACCCGTTCCGCATCGCGCCGCTGGTATCCGGGCATGAATTCTCCGGCGTGGTGGCCGAGGTCGGCCCGGCGGTCACCGCCTGCAAGGTGGGAGACCGCGTCACCGCCGAGCCGCAGTACGGCTGCGGTACCTGCTACTACTGCCGCACCGGGCGGGACAATCTCTGCAGCACCAAGAAGGTGCTCGGCGCGAGCTACTGGTCCGGCCCCCTGGGCGAATACGTCGTCGTCCCGGAGAAGACCGTCGTCAAGCTCGCGGACAACGTGAGCTTCGAGCAGGGCGCGCTGATCGAGCCGATCGCGAACGCCATGTACGCCGTGCGCAAGACGCCGCGCCCCATCACGGAGGACACCACGATCTGCATCCTCGGCGCGGGCCCCATCGGCCTGGGAGATTATCTCTGCATCAAGCCCCTGCACCCGAAGCTCGTCGCGCTGGTGGACATCGTGGACTTCAATCTCGAGGTCGGGAAACGCCTCGGCTGCGAGCACGTCATCAACAACGCGACGGAAAACCTCTACGAGCGCGCCATGGAGCTCACCGACGGGCTGGGCTTCGACATGGTCTTTCTCGCCTTCGGCGACGCGCCCTCCGTGCAGCAGGCCGCGGAGATCACCAAGCGCGGCGGGATCCTGCAGCTGCACGCGGCGATCCCGGACGGCGTGGGCTTCCCGTACACGGTGGCGCTGCTGCACGAGGTGTGCATGCAGCCCTATCAGATGTACCAGAACGAGGACTTCGTCGCCGTGGCGGATGCGATCGCGAGCGGCCGGATGCAGGTGGACGGGCTGATCACGCACCGCTACCCCATCGAGCAGTTCGCCGACGCGATGAAGATGGCCGCCGACCGGCCGGAGCCGGCCGTCAAGGTCATGATGCATTTTGATTGATTCTCTCTCTTCTTCATCCCTCCCCTCACAGCGCGAACGGCGCCGTGCCAACAGGCACGGCGCCGTTTGTCGTTTCGCGCGGACTATCTCCCGAGCAGGCGCATCACGAACCTGCGGCCGACGCGCATCGCCCCCCGCGGGCAGAATTCCTGGCAGCAGAAGCAGTGGATGCAGACGCGCCGGTCGATGCGCGGCTTACCGCCGGTCATGTCGATGGCCCGGGCCGGGCACATCCGCGCGCACTTGCCGCAGCCGATGCAGTCCTCCGCATGCAGCTGGGGGAAGGGCGTGAGCACGCGGCTGACCGCGAGGTCGACCGCCTTGCCGACCGGGCCGCTGCCCGCGAGGTGGAAGAGCACGCTCGACTGCGCGGGGACCTTCCGAAAGTCCGGCACGGCGAAGCGCGCGGCGTCCCCGTAAACGGAGAGCGCGGC
>JAFUUR010000196.1 GCA_017477695.1 Oscillospiraceae bacterium
GCGGGAAGGCCGGGCGGCCGATGCAGCGCAGCGCGTAATACAGCGAGCGGATCTGCTGCGTCGAGACGGGCAGCGGGTGCCGCGCCGCGTAGGCCCACAGCGCCACCACCAGCACGTAGCCGACGTGATCCAGCAGCATGGACAGCAGCGCCGTCCCTTTCAGGAACGCCGCCGTCAGTCCGGTTTTGCCTTCTGTCTGCATGGTTTCTCCCTTTCATACGGAAAAAGACCGCTTCTGCTGCTGCGAAAGCGGTCTTTTCCTTTCAGCTCTGTTCGGAGCCGAACAGCTCCCACGGGATCTTCCGATCCCGGTAGTAGTACAGCCGATCCTCCTCGCGCAGCGGTCGAAGCACGCGGCAGGGGTTGCCCACCGAAACGGTGTTCGCGGGCACGTCCCGTGTCACCACGCTGCCCGCGCCGATCACGGCGTTGTCGCCGATGGTCACGCCGGGGAGCACGATCACGCCCGCGCCCAGCCAGCAGTTGCGCCCGATGCGCACGGGGAGATTATACTGATAGCCCTGCTCGCGCAGGCCGGGCTCGATGGGGTGCCCGGCCGCGGCGAGCGTCACGTTGGGGCCGATCATGGTGCAGTCGCCCACGTAGATGTGGGTGTCGTCCACCGCGGTGAGGTTGAAGTTTGCCCAGACCTTTCTCCCGAGGTGCAGGTGCGCGCCGCCCCAGTTGGCGTGGAAGGGCGGCTCGATATAGCTCTCCTCGCCGCATTCTGCCAGCATACGGGGCAGCAGCTCCAGGCGCTTCGCCATCTCGGAGGGCCGGGTGGCGTTGTACGCGTACAGCAGCTCCTGCCGCCGGTACTGCTCCTCGGTGATAGACGCGTCCAGCGGGAGATACAGCTCTCCGCCGTGCAGCATCTCCAAGTTCATGCCCGGCGCTTACTTCTTGACCAGGTACTTGCGCATATCCAGCGAGCAGGCCGCCAGGATGATCGCGCCCTTGATGATGTACTGCAGGTTGGGGTTGATGCCCAGCATGTTCAGCGCGACGAAGATGATGCGCAGCACGAACACGCCCAGCACGATGCCGCCGATGTTGCCGGTGCCGCCGACGAAGGAGACGCCGCCGATGACGCAGGCCGCGATGGCGTCACACTCGTTGTTCAGACCGGTGGCCGCGGTGACGGAGCCCAGACGGGCCGCCTCCACGAAGCCGGCGTAGCCGTACATGGCGCCGGCGAGGGTGTGCACCATCATGGTGGTGAGGAACACGTTCACGCCGGAGACCTTGGCCGCCTCCATGTTGGAGCCGACGGCGAACATGTTCTTGCCGAAGCGGGTCTTGTTCCAGATGAACCACATCAGCGCCACCAGGATGATGGCGAAGATCACGTACCAGGGGATGGACACGTTCCAGGCGGCGATGCGGAAGCAGGGGCCGGAAACGGCGTTCTTGAACTCCTGGGCGACGTTGCTGATGGGGCCGCCGCCGTTGCCGTTGATCTGGAAGAACATCAGGATGATGCCGTAGGTGATGAGCTGCGTGGCCAGGGTGACGATGAAGGGGTGCAGGCTGAACTTGGCCACGAAGAAGCCGTTGACCAGGCCGATGACGGCGCCGGCCACCATGACCATCAGCATGACCAGGATGATCCAGCCGCCGCTCGTGGCGGGCAGATGCTCGAAGATCAGCTTGGAGGCCATGCGGTTCTGCAGGAACGCGGCGGACATGCCGGCCGCCAGGCCGAACACACGGCCGGCGGAAAGGTCGGTACCGGTCAGCACGATACAGCCGCCGATGCCCAGGGCCATGGGCAGCGAGACCGCCGCCAGCATGATGATGTTGACGATGGAGCTGGGGCTCAGGAAGTTCTTGTTGACGACGGCCGTAAAGATGATGAAGATGGCCATCAAAATGTACAGGGCGTTGTTCAGCAGACCGTCGGTCCAATAGCGGCGCCGGTCGATGGCGTCAAGCGCCTGGTACTCTTCTTTTTTTCTTGCAAAATAACCAGTCTTAGCCATGGTCTTCCTCCTCAAACGTATTTCGCGGCCAGGGTCATGATCTCTTCCTGGGTAGTGGTCCTGGCGTCCACCTCGCCGGCCCGGCGGCCGCCGGACATGACCAGGATCCGGTCGCAGATGCCCAGCAGCTCCGGCATCTCGGAGGAGACGACCAGCACGGTCTTCCCGCGGTTGGCCAGATCCAGGATCAGCTGATAGATCTCATACTTGGCGCCGACGTCGATGCCGCGGGTCGGCTCGTCCAGCAGCAGCACCTCGGGCTCGGTCAGCAGCCAGCGGCCGATGATGACCTTCTGCTGGTTGCCGCCGGAGAGGCTGCGGATCTTGGTCTCCTGCGAGGGCGTCTTGGTGCGCATGGCGTCGATGGACCACTGGGTGTCCGCCTTCATGGACTTGTTGGACAGCCAGATGCCGCCCTTCAGATGCTTCTTCAGGCTGGAGATGACCGTGTTCTCGCGGATGTTCTCGATGGCGAAGATGCCGGTGGCGCGCCGCTCCTCGGTGAGCAGGGCGAAGCCGTTTTTGATGGATTCGCGCGGGTTGCGGTTGCGGCAGACCTTGCCGTGTAGCTTCACGGTGCCGGCCTTGCGCGTGGCGTTGCCGAAGATGTTCTCCAGCGTCTCGGTGCGGCCGCTGCCGTCCAGGCCCGCCAGACCCAGGATCTCGCCCTGGTGCGCCTGGAAGCTCACGTCCTTCAGGAGGCTGTACTGCGCCGTCAGCCCCTCGACCTCCAGCGAGACCTCGCCGGGCTTGTTGGTCTTGGGCGGGAACTGATTGGTAAGCTCACGGCCGACCATGTAGCGGATGATGTCCGCCATCTCCAGCTCGGCGGCGGGCTTGGTGACCACGTGCGTGCCGTCGCGCATGACGGTGATGGTGTCGGAGATGCGCTTGATCTCCGCCATCTTGTGGGAGATGTAGATGATGCCCACGCCGCGCTCGCGCAGCATGTTGATGATCCGGAACAGGTGCTCCACTTCCTCCTCCGTCAGGGAGGAGGTCGGCTCGTCGAAAACAATGACCTTCGAATTATAGGAAACGGCTTTCGCGATCTCCACCATCTGACGCTGGGAGACCGGCATGGTGCTCATGATGCGCTTGGGATCCACATTGACGCCGAGCTCCTCGAAGACGGCCCGGGTATCGTCGTACATCTTCTTCTCGTCGACCATGATGCCGCCCTTCGTGGGGTAGCGGCCAAGCCAGATATTGTCCATAACAGAACGCTTGAGGGCCTGGTTCAGCTCCTGGTGCACCATGGCGACGCCGTTCATCAGCGCCTCCTTGCTGCTCTTGAAGTTGACCTCCCTGCCCTCCAGGTAAATGTGCCCGCTGTCCTTGCCGTAAATGCCGAAGAGGCACTTCATCAGCGTGGACTTGCCTGCGCCGTTCTCGCCCATCAGAGCGTGCACGGTGCCCGCCTCTACGTCGAGAGAGACGTGGTCCAGGGCTTTGACGCCGGGAAAGGTTTTGGTGATATCCGTCATCCTCAGGAGGATATCTTCTGCCATAATCTTACCTCCCAATTCTATGAGTGCGGAGCTATCTTCCCCGATAACTCCAAGCAAGGGCAGCCGTCAGAAGACGGCTGCCCCGTATAGGGTTTTGCTGGATGGATTACGCGGTGAAGGGAGCGTAGGCGACGAAGATCTTGTTGTTGAAGCCTTCGGCCATGGAGTAGATGTCAGCGGAGTCGGCCACGGCGGCGGAAGCGTCGAGGACGGAGGAACCGCCGGCGATGGCGGCCACGGCGGCGCAGATCGCGTCAGCCATGCCCTGGGCGTCCTGCTTGACGGTGCCGGTCATGCCGCCGGCAGCGATCGCATCCTGCGCGGGCTGGGTGGCGTCAACACCGAAGATGGGGATCATACGGCCGTTGCCGTCGTTGTAGCCGGCGCCCTGCAGCGCGGCCATGGCACCGAGCGCCATGTCGTCGTTGTTGGCGATGACGAGCTCGATCATGTTGCCGTTGGCCTCGGAGTACTCAGCCAGGTTGGTGCTCATGAACTCATTGCCCGCGGCAGAGGACCAGGCGCCGTTCGGGTCGAGCTGGTACTTGTCGGTGTTGCTGGCGTTGAAGTAAACGAGCTCGGGGTAACCGGCGGCGGTCAGGACAGCGTTGGCGTCCTCCACGCCGTACTGGGTGCGGTAGATGGCCTCGACGTTGGAGGCGTCGCCCATGAACATGGCGTAGGAGATCTCGCCGTCACCGTTGATGTCGACATCCTCGTAGTTGGCAACGAGGTAGTCGCCGATCATCTTGCCCTGCATGTGGCCGGCTTCGGGAGCGTCGGTGCCGATGAACGCGATGTTGTCGTTGCCGTTGAGCACGGTGCCTTCCTCGCCGTCGCCTTCAACAGCGCGGTTGAAGAAGATGACGGGCAGGTCGCCCGCAGCGGAGATGATCTGCTGGGCAGCGTCGGCGGAGCCGGAGGTGACCAGGTTCACGACCAGGACGTTGAAGCCGTTGGTGACGGCGGTCTGGACCTGCTCGAGCTGGGTGCCCTGGTTGTTGTTGCCGTCGAAGTCCTGATAGGCGATGCCGGCGGCCTCGAGATCAGCGTCGAGAGCGGCACGCACGGTGGACAGGTAGGCGTCGCTGGCGGCATACCAGAAAACGGCGACCTTGGTTTCGGCAGCGGCGGGAGCTTCCTCAGCAGCAGGGGCCTCGGCGGCGGGAGCGGCAGTCGCAGCGGGAGCGCTGGAGCTGGAGCCGCAGGCGGCCAGAGCGAAGACCATGACTACGGCAAGAAGCAGTGCAAGGATCTTTTTCATTGTGCAATTCCTCCATTAAAATTTGGTTTCAGGGTGTGGAAACCCCTTTACGTTCCTTATTTTAACAGAAACAGGGGTGCTTTCAATGGAAATCCTTACGAAAAAGGTTCAATATTTTCAGTCCTTTCCGCGCCCGTGTCAAAACCGGGGCGGCGTTTTTGTTGAAGTTTCACAAAGCGCGGTCAGCCAAAGGAGAACAGCGCCTTCTGGCTCTCGATGGTGAACATGTTCTCCGCGCTGATGATGGTGGTGGCCGTGTCGATGAGGCGGTCCGGATCGAAGCTCTGCCCCTCGAGCAGCTGCCAGGCGGTCTCCACGCCGAGGTAGCCCATGGCGTAGGGGTTCTGCGCGATCAGGGCGGAGACCGTCCCGCTGCGCATGAGATCCACGCACTGCACGTTCGTGTCGAAGCCGACCACACGCACCTTCCCGCTCAGGCCCAGCCGCTCCACCGCGAGGGCCACGCCCACGGCCAGCGGCTCGTTGAGGCCGACGAGGGCGTTCACGTCCGGGTGCTCGGCCAGCAGGATCTCCACGCCGGTCTGCGCCGCCGTGGCGCTGGCCTGGACGTTTACCGTGTACGCGCCCGTGACGCGCGCGTCCTCCTCCAGCGCCTGGCGCAGACCGAGCTCCCGCTCCTGGCCGTTGCGGCTGCCGAGGTCGAAGTTGACGATGCCCACGCAGAGGCTCTCCTCCTCCGTGTCCAGCACCGCCGCGGCGGTCATCCGTCCGGCCTGGACGTTGTCCGTGCCGATGCGGGCGCCGACCTTGCGGGAGTCCACGTCGCTGTCGATGACCACGATCTTGAGGCCGGCGTCGGCCGCGGCGTCGATGGCGGCGGCGTTCTCGGTGTAGCTGATGGCGGAGAAGACGATGGCCTCCGCCCCCTGCTCCACCGCCTCGGCGATGTAGGCGTTCTGCTGCTCGTAGTCCTCCTCCGTCTCCGGCCCCACGATGGTGAGATCCACGTTGTACTCCGCCTTGGCGGCGTTGGCCCCGCCGAAGGCCGACAGCCAGAAGGCCGTATCCGTGGACTTGGCCACGAGCCAGACCTTGTGCTGCGCGGCGCTCGCGCCGCGGGACGGGGCCGCGCAGCCGCCCAGCAGCAGCGCCGCGGCCAGCAGCAGAGGCAGCAGCTTCTTACTTGTTCTCATACGGTGCCTCCTCCCGGACCCTGGGCATGCGGATGTGCACGCGCGTGCCCTCGTCCGGCACGCTGTCGATGGTGATGCCGTAGGCGCTGCCGAAATAGATCTTCAGCCGGTCGTTGACGTTCTTGATCCCGATGCCCGCGTGGTCGCTGCGCTCCTTGCTCATGATGGCGTCGATCTGCTCGGCGGTCATGCCGCTGCCGTTGTCAGCCACGGTGAAAACGATATCCTCGCCCTCGCCCTTGACGGAGACCGCGATCTCCCCGTCGTCCACCAGGCCGTTGATGCCGTGGTAGATGGCGTTTTCGATGATGGGCTGGAGCGTGATCTTGTTGCAGAGATAGTCGAGGCACTCCTCGTCCACGTCGAAGCGATAGACGAACTGGTTCTTGTACCGGTGGGCCTGGATCTGCAGATAGCTCTCGGCGTGCTGCAGCTCGCTGCGGATGGGGATCAGCTCGTGTCCGCGGCTGATGCTGATGCGGAAAAGCCGCGCCAGGGCGTTGACCATCTGCACGGCCTCGGCGTTCTTGCCCTGCTCGCACATCCAGGAGATGGAGTCGAGCGTATTATACAGGAAGTGGGGGTTGATCTGCGCCTGCAGGGCGCGCAGCTCCGTCTTGCGCAGGTTGACCTCCTCCTGGCGCACCGTGCCCATGAGCTGCTGCACCCGCAGCACCATGTGGCGGAAGGATTCCGATAGGTCGCGCACCTCGCGCGTCCCGCCGCCGGGCTCGTAGCTGAAATTGTCCGCGTCCTGCTCGAACTGCTCCATGGCCCCGGCCAGATCCTGCAGCGGGCGCGACAGCTCCTTCGACAGCACCGCGCTGATGAGGAAGGTCGCCGCGAGGATCAGCAGCGCCGCGATGATGAGGATGCTGCCCAGCTCCCAGAGGCTGTCGAAGATCACGTCCTCCACGTAGCTCACGCCGACGACGCGCCAGCGCTCGTTGTCGAGGGTCTGCAGGGTATAGATGACGCTCCCCTCCACGTGGCTCCCGTCCGCGAGCGTGGAGATCAGCTCCACGTTCTCGCTCTTCAGGTCGGAGTAGATGAGCTGCTGCTGGGGGTGGTAGACGATGTTGCCGTCGGTATCCAGCAGGAAGCAGTATCCGCGCCGGCCGATGCCCACGTCGTTGATGTAATCGGAGATGTTGCTGCAGCTGATGTCCAGCGCCACCCATTCCTCCGGCTGATTCGTCTGCACGGGGCTGACCATGGTGATGGCCCATGGGTAGTAGCCCGCAAACAGGCTCACCACGTGCGGCGCGGAGACGTAGCCCTCCGGCTCCGCCTCCAGGCGCGACGCGTCCAGTGAGAGATTGCTCCCGGGCGTGCGCAGCGGCTCGCGGTCGAGCGCGTAGCAGCGGACCAGACCGCCCGCTCCGTTATAGGTCGACACGGCGATCACGTCCGGCCGGATGCGCAGAAACGCGTCGAAGAACTCCGTCCGCGCCGTCTCCCCGGCCTCCAGCTCGGTATACAGGGTGTTCATCACGGCGTCGATATCGTCCAGATACGTGTCGACCGTGTTGCTGACCTGGGCGATGGTCCGCTGGCCGGAGGTCTCGGCGTTGCGGATGAGCGCCCGGCGGTAGGTCTGGAAAAACAGCAGCATCGCGCTGAGCAGCACCACGACCACCGTGCCGATGATGGACAGCAGCAGCAGCGTATTCATGCGCATTCCCTTGTTCTTCACTCGCTTCCCTCCCCGCGGCGCATCTTCGCCGGCGAAACGCCGTAATACTTCTTGAAGCAATAGCTGAAATAGTGCTGGTCGCTGTAGCCGCAGCGCCCGGCGACCTCAGCCACCTTCAGCCCGCCGCCCTGCAGCAGGGCCAGGGCCGCCTCCATGCGGCGCTTGATGAGAAGGTTGATGAAGGTGTCGCCGGTGTATTTTTTCATGTTCGCGCTGAGATAGTTCGGGCTCACGTGCAGCTGCTCGCTGACCGCGTTGAGGCTCAGCTCCTCGTCCATGTACTGCTGCTCGATCAGGCGCAGCGCCTGATCGCACAGATAGCTCACGCCCTCGCGCCGGTTCTCGCTGAGCCTGTCCTGCCCCGCGAGGCACAGATCCGTCACCCGGCGCTGGAACTGCTCGCGGTCCCGGCCCGCGGCGAGCGGGTCGTCCAGGCCGCAGC
>JAFUUR010000197.1 GCA_017477695.1 Oscillospiraceae bacterium
AAAAGATCGAGCGCACGGGCCGCGCGCTCGGATACATGCGGCCGCGGTGTGCCCGCGTCCGACCGGCCAGGGCGCTGTTGATCGCGGCGCTGATCGCCGCGTTCCTCGCGCTCGGCGTCACCGCCTACGCGGCGCTGTCCGGCGGCATCCGCGAGCTCTGGCCCGCGCTGAGCGCCGCGCGCGAGCCGTTCCCCGTGGAAGCGGCGGATGATATCCTGCCGCAGGAGCAGAGCGCGCAGGCGGCGGGCTGGACCTGCCGGATCACGGAGACCTACTGCGACGACACGCGCATCGTCATCACGGCGCGCGTCACCTGCACGGCGCGCTATCTCCCCGTGCCGACGGACGCCGACCCGGATTTGCCCGCGGCGTACTACGGCTTTGACGGGGACGGGACGCTGGGCGAATACGCGGCCGCGAAAGGGAAGGAGCTGCTGCTGATGAACCTCGGCGTGCAGGACGAACGGATCGGAGAGATCGGCGCGGGCATCCATTTTGAGAACGTGTCCGACAGCGAACTGCTGATCCTGCACGACGGGCAGAAGAGCAGGGTCTTCGACTCGCTCGAAACGAGCTGCACGGTCGTCGCGCAGGCGGCGGAGAGCGGCACGCTCGAGCGGGTCGGCATCCCGCTCGTGCTGACTGCCGGAAGCTCGCGGACGCTGGGCGTCTACCGCCCGGCGGATCCCGACGCGGCACCGGGGCTGCGCGCCGGGGAGGCGACGCTGACCGAGACACCGCTCGGTCTGTGCCTGCAGTACCCGGTCGAGGTGACGGACCCCGCGGCCGAACAGACCGTACTGTTTCTCGCCTGTGAGGAGATCGATTTCCGGGGGACGGGCGGGCTCGGCTTCACAGCGGCCGACGGCACGACGCTCGCGCGCCTCACGATGGGCGACGGCGCGCCGGGCGACAAGCTGACCGTACGTTACTATGACGGGGACAAGCAGCCCGTCGGCGAGCTGATCTTCCTGCGCGTGGAGGACGGAACGCCGTAAACGCAAAAAAGGACCGGCAGCCGCTGCGGCGGCTGCCGGTCTTCGTTTACGGGATATCCTCCGGGTCGTTGATGGCCCGCAGCTCCTGGGCGATGGCGCCCACCTTGTCACGCAGGTCCGCCGGGACGGCGTCCCCGGACGGGCCGCCCTCCTCGGGGTAGAGATCGATGAGGAAGCGCTGCCATTCGGCGTTGACGCTCTCGATGGCCTCCTTCTGCAGCTCCCGCACGCGGCTCAGGCACTCCTCCACCCGGCGCAGGGCGAACTCGCGCTGATCCTCCGCGGTCTGTCGGAGCTGCTCGCTCTCCTGCCGCGCGTCCCGCAGGATGGCCGCGGCGCGGGCGTTGGCGCTCTGCAGGATGCGCTGATAGATGGCCTGCGCGGAGACGGCGGCGTCTCCCAGGTCTTCTTTCCGGGCGTTCACCGCGCTGAGCTCCTGCCGCAGGCGCGCGTTCTCCTCCAGAAGCTCCGCCGCCTGCTGCCGGATATCTGCGAACACGGCCTCCACCTTGTTGGCGTTATAGTATTTTTTCTTCACGACGTCGATGTGGATCGCGTCGAAGTATTCCTTATCCAGTGCCATTTCGATCTCCCGCCGCTCGATCTCTCTTGGACGATTATAATGACGATATGATGGCGAAAAGCAAAAAAGCTTTTCGCCGC
>JAFUUR010000198.1 GCA_017477695.1 Oscillospiraceae bacterium
ACCGCATAGTCGAAGCTGTTGGGATCAAGGGCGAACTGACAGTTGCACCCTCCTTCAATGCCGATGGCGCTGACCATGTCCAACGCCGCAGAGCGCAGCATTTGATACTCATGATTGGAAAGCGTCAGCGTCGGCGCCACCACAATGCTGTCGCCCGTATGGATACCCACGGGATCAACATTTTCCATGGAGCAGATCGTGATGGCATTGCCCGCGCTGTCGCGCATGGTTTCAAACTCGATTTCTTTCCAGCCCGCGATGCTCTTTTCCACCAGAATCTGCGTAATGGGCGAGGCGTCCAACCCGGTTCTGGCGATCACGCGCAGTTCTGTTTCGTCCACGGCAATCCCGCCGCCGGAGCCGCCCAAGGTAAACGCCGGGCGCACGATAACCGGATAGCCGATCTTCTCCGCCGCCGCAAGCGCGGTCTCAAGATCCTCCGCGATCTCAGAGGGCACACAGGGCTGGCCGATGGAGCGCATCGTGTCCCGGAACAGTTCTCTGTCCTCCGCCTTGTTGATGGCGTCGATGCCGCTGCCCAGCAGCCGCACGCCGTATTTCGCCAGCACGCCGCTTTTGTGGAGCTTCATGGCCAGCGTCAGTCCCGTCTGTCCGCCAAGACCCGCCAAAAGACCGTCGGGACGCTCTTTCTCGATGATGCGCGTCACCGTCTCCTCATCCAGCGCTTCCAGATAGATTTCATCCGCCAGATGCTTGTCCGTCATAATGGTGGCGGGATTGGAGTTGACCAGCACCACGTTCACGCCCTCCTGCCTGAGCACGCGGCAGGCCTGGGCCCCGGCGTAGTCGAATTCGGCGGCCTGGCCGATCACGATGGGACCGGAGCCGATGATCAGTACCTTTTTGATGTCCGTTCTCTTTGCCATGCTTTATCCCTCCATAGCTGCCTGATATACGATGCGTCCGTTGTATACGGTGAGCAGGCATCTGCCGTTCACCCGCCGCCCCGCAAAGGGCGTCGCCCGCCCTTTGGACAGGAAGTCCGCCGGGTCGATCTCATATTCCGCGTCCAGATCCCACACGGAGAAGTCGTTCCCCCGCGGGATACCGAACCTTGCGCGCGGCCTGTCGGTCAGCAGCGCCGTGAGCTGCTCCAGCCGCAGCACGCCCTTGCGCACCAGCTCCGTGTACAGCAGCGGGAAGGCCGTCTCCAGGCCGACGATGCCGAAAGCGCTGCCCGCGAGGCCCTTCGCCTTTTCTTCGGCGCTGTGCGGCGCATGGTCGGTGGCGATCGCGTCGATGGTGCCGTCGCACAGACCCTCGAGCAGGGCCTCCCGATCCTCCCGCGCGCGCAGCGGCGGGTTCATCTTGAAGCGCCCATCCTCCTGCAGGTCGTTCTCGTCCAGCAGCAGGTAGTGCGGTGCCGTCTCGCAGGTCACGTCCACGCCGTTTCTTTTCGCTTCCCGGATGAGCGCGACGCTCTCCTTCGTCGAGATGTGGCAGACGTGGTAGCCGCAGCCCGTCTCCTGCGCCAGCTCCAGATCCCTTGCGATCTGCCGCCACTCACTCTCGCTGCAGATCCCCCTGTGCCCGTGCGCAGCGGCGTAGGCTCCGTCGTGGACGTACCCGCCGTGCAGCAGGGAATTGTCCTCACAGTGGGCCACGATCAGCTTGCCGAGACGAACGGCCGTGCGCATGGCCTCGCGCATCTGCGCGTCCGACTGCACGCCGTGCCCGTCGTCCGAAAAGGCCACGACCCGCTCCGCCAGCGCCTCCATGTCCGAAAGCGCCTCGCCCTTCTCCCCCTTGGTAATGGCCGCGTAGGGATAGACGGCGATGCAGGCGTCGCGCTGGATGATCTCCGTCTGCACCTGCAGGTTCTTGAGACTGTCCGGCACAGGGGCGAGGTTCGGCATGGTGCAGACGGCCGTATATCCGCCGCGTGCTGCCGCGCGGCACCCGCTCGCGATGGTCTCCTTATAAGAAAAGCCCGGCTCGCGAAAATGCACATGCACGTCGCAAAAGCCGGGAAAAAGAGTATACCGTTCGGAATTGAAAAAAGCAGCGCCCGCGTCCGCGTTCCGTACGGAAAACACGTCCGCCGCACTGCCGAGCTGCCGGGGCCGATCAAATACTGTCATACGCGCCGCCTCCCATCAAAAAAACCTTGCCGTTCGGCAAGGCTGCGCGCATGGATATCGGAAGCAGCCGCCCACAGGCACGGCTCCCTCTGCTGCATCTTGCCGATCTCTCTGAATCGTCTTAAAGATTGTAATCATTATAGAGGCCGTCCGCGGTATTTGTCAATGGACATTTCCTACAAATCGAAGGCCGTTTCAGCCCTCTCCCCCGGTTGACCGCCCAATAAAAGAATGGTATACTTTTGCAGGCGGCGCGCATCCCGTGCGCGCCCCGCACGCCATTTTCCACTACGATGCTTAAAGGAGGCCCGCTTATGTATGAAGCCTTGAAGCGGCGCTTTGCCGAGGAATTCGGCCGGCCCGCGGCCTTCATTTTCTCCGCCCCCGGCAGGACCGAGCTGGGCGGCAACCACACCGACCATCAGCTTGGCCGGGTGTTGGCCGCCGCCGTCAGCGTGGACACGACGGCCGCCGTCGTCCGCAGCGACAGCGGCACGGTGCGCGTCCTCAGTGAGGGTTATCCCCTCTGCACCGTCGCGCTGGACGATCTCGACGTACGTCCCGAAGAGGCCGGTACGACGGCCGCTCTGATCCGCGGCATCCTCGCGGGGATCCGGGAGCGCGGTGCGAGCGTGCCCGCCTTCGACGCGTACGTGACCTCCCGTGTCCTGCCTGGCAGCGGGCTCTCGTCCTCGGCCGCCTTCGAAGTGCTCATCGGCACGATCGCAAACCATCTCTCCGGCTGCGGCATGACGCCTCTCGCCGTCGCGCAGCTCGGCCAGTGGGCGGAAAACGTTTACTTCGGCAAGCCCTGCGGGCTGATGGACCAGGCGGCTAGCGCCATCGGCGGCGTCATCACCATCGATTTTGCCAATCAGGCCGCGCCGCAGGTGGAGCATCTGGACTTTGATCTCGCCGCGGTGGGTCACGCTCTGTGCATCATCGACAGCGGCGCCGACCACGCGGAGCTGACCGCCGAATACGCCGCCATCCCCGGAGAGCTCGCCGCGGTGTCGCGCGTCTTCGGGCAAACGCACCTGCGCGGGGTGGACGAGGCGGCGTTCTACCGGCGGCTCCCCGAGGTGCGCGCCGCCGCCGGGGACCGGGCCGCGCTGCGCGCTATCCATATTTTTGAGGACAACCGCCGCGTCACCGAACAGGTGCGCGCCCTGAAGGCCGGCGATTTCGAGCGCTTTCTCTACCTTGCGGCGGCCTCCGGCCGCTCCTCCTGGATGTACCTGCAGAACGTGATCCCGGCGGGCAGCACGCGGCATCAGGACCTTGCGGTCGCGCTCGCGCTGGCGGAGAAGCTGCTGGACGGCCGGGGCGCCTCCCGCGTCCAGGGCGGCGGCTTCGCGGGCACCATCCAGGCCTTCGTGCCGCTGGATATGCTGGACGGCTTCCGCGAGGGGATCGAACGCGTGCTCGGCCCCGGAAGCTGTCACGTGCTGAATATCCGCCCTGAGGGCGGCATCCTGGTGGAGGAACTATGAAAGCCTATCTTGACGCTCTGATCGCTTATGCCCTGCAGCGGGAGCTGATCCTGCCCGGGGACGAGACTTACGCCTACAACCGCCTGCTGGAGATCCTGCGGCTGGACGAGGCCGAAGACGGCGCGCCGGTCGACCTGCCGCTGCCGGAGATCCTCGGCGCGCTGACCGACGACGCGGTGCGCCGCGGCCTGATCGACGATAACGTGACCGCACGCGACCTGTTCGATACCGCGCTCATGGGCGCGCTGACCCCCTGGCCGCACGAGGTGCGGCGGCGCTTTGAGGCTCTGCGCACACAGGACGCCGCAGCCGCGACGGACTGGTATTACCGCTTCAGCTGCGATACCAATTACATCCGCCGCGACAGGATCGCAAAGGACGTGAAATGGGTCTACCGCTGCGCATACGGGGATCTGGACATCACCATCAACCTCTCCAAGCCGGAGAAGGACCCACGCGCCATCGCGGCCGCCCGGCTCGCGCCGCAGGCAGGCTATCCGAAATGCCAGCTCTGCGCCGAGAACGAGGGCTACGCCGGGCGCATGAACCACCCCGCGCGGCAGAATCACCGCGTCCTGCCGATCGCCATCGCGGACAGCCCCTGGTTCTGGCAGTATTCCCCCTACGTCTATTACAACGAGCACTGCATCGTCTTTAACTCCCTGCACACGCCCATGAAGATCGACCGCAGCGCCTTTCGCAAGCTCTTTGATTTCGTGCGCCAGTATCCGCACTACTTCGTCGGCTCCAACGCGGACCTGCCCATCGTGGGCGGCTCCATCCTCAGCCACGACCACTTCCAGGGCGGGCATTACGAATTCGCCATGGCCAAGGCCCCGGCGGAGACGCCGCTCCGCTTTGCAGGCTTTGATGAGATCGACGCCGCCATCGTGCGCTGGCCCATGTCCGTCATCCGCCTGACCGGGCCGGACAGCGAGCGCATCGTGGATCTGGCCGACAAGATCCTCAGCTGCTGGCGCGGCTATACGGACGAGCGCGTCTCCATTTACGCTGAGACAGACGGTACCCCGCACAACACCATCACCCCCATCGCACGCCGCCGCGGAGAGGCGTATCAGATGGATCTGGTGCTGCGCAACAACCTCACGACGGAGGAATATCCGCTTGGGCTCTTCCATCCGCACCAGGAGCTGCACCATATCAAAAAGGAGAACATCGGTCTGATCGAGGTCATGGGCCTCGCCGTACTCCCCTCCCGGCTGAAGGGCGAGCTTGCCGCGCTGAAGGACGCGATGCTCTCCGGCGCGGATCTGCGCGCGGACGAGAGCCTCGCCCCGCACGCCGCCTGGGCGGAGGAGATCCTTCGCAGGCGGGACTTTCGCGCGGACACCGCCGAGGAGATCCTGCGGGAGGAGGTCGGCGCGGTGTTCCTGCAGGTGCTCGAGCACGCAGGCGTCTACAAGCGGGACGACCAAGGCCAGGCTGCCTTCTTGCGGTTTGTAGATTATGTAAACCAACGCTGAAGAATAATACCACACAAAAACGGGATGCACCGGACGGTGCATCCCGTTTTCTGCGTTCTCTCTTATTTCAGCAGGGCCTCCGCCTCCCGGAGGCTGATCCCCTGCTCGCGCGCGATGCGCGCAAGGTCCTCATATTCCGCCTTCTCCCGGCTGACGCCCCAGCCCTCGGCGCGCTTGACGCGGACCGGGCCGCAGGCCGTCTCCACGGTGTACTCACTGCGCCGCAGGGTATAGCGGTCGCAGAGATATACCCGCACGCCAAGGGTCGTCGTATTGCGGAACAGGCAGCGGAGCATGGCCTCCCGCTGCTCCTCACGGCACATACAGGTTAACATAATTCCGGGCCGGTTCTTCTTCATCCCGATCGCCGTGGTGTATACGTCCAGCGCGCCGAGCGTGAGCAGCGCCTCCTGCGCGTAGCCCAGGGCCTCCGGCGTCATATCGTCCAGATTGCACACGAGCTCCAGCACGCGGTCACCCCGGCGCCCGGTCTCGCCCAGCAGGACGCGCAGGGCGTTTGCGGCCTCGAAGTCCCGCGTACCGAGACCGTAGCCGCTCTTTTCCACGCGCATCGCCGGCATCGGCCCGAAGTCCTCCGCGAAGTGTGCCAGCAGCGCCGCCCCCGTGGGCGTGCACAGCTCGCCCGGTATGCTGCCCGTATACATCGGGATCCCCCGCAGCAGCAGCTCCGTCGCGGGTGCCGGGACGGGCATCAGCCCGTGCGCGCAGCGCACCTGCCCGCTGCCGACGTGCACGGCCGAGGCGAGTACGCGCTCGGGCGCAAGCTCCTCCATCAGCATACACACGGCCAGCACGTCCGCCAGCGCGTCGAGGCTGCCCAGCTCGTGCAGGTGGATGTTCTCCACCGGGCGCCCGTGCACCCGGCTCTCCGCCTCGGCGATGCTTTGGTACACCGCGCGGGCATGCGCGCGCACCGTCTCCGGCACCGGCAGGGCCGCGATCGTATCGCAGATCTCCTGCACGCTCGTGTGCGGATGGTGGACACGTCCGTGCCCATCGCCCTCTTCCTCGCCGTCGACGGACACGTGTACGTGCGTCCCGCGGATGCCGCGCTTTTCACCGGGCTCCGCCGTAACGCGCACGTTTTCCGGCAGGGCGCCGTTCAGCCGCGCCAGGAACGCCCCGGCGTCCGGGTGCAGCTCCAGCAGGGCAGCCGTCAACATGTCGCCCGCGGCGCCCATGCCGCAGTCGATATACAAGGTCTTCAAAGGCTTTTCGCCCTCCCCTCTTGGTCGATCTCGACCTGTGCGAACCAGGCCGAAAGCCGGGACAGGATCTCCTCCCGCTCCCGCTGTGCGCGCGGAAGCTGCTCCGCGGGAAACTGCAGCAGCGCGCGCTCCCCGGAGGTGCGCACGCGAAGATCCGTATAGCCCATGCGGAAAAGCGCGTCCTCCGCGGCTTCGATCCGCCGCAGGCGCTCCTCCGTGATCACCTCGCCGGTGCGCACACGCGTGGCGAGGCAGGCGTAGGCAGGCTTGTCCCAGGTGAAGAGCCCCGCCTCGCGCGACAGGCGCCGGATCTGCGGCTTGGTCAGCCCGCACAGGCGCAGCGGCGACAGGATGCCCAGCTCCGTCAGCGCGCGCATGCCGGGGCGGTCGCCGCTGTCGTCGCTGGCGTTGGTCCCGTCCAGCAGCAGCTCGTAGCCATCCTTGCCGGCGGCGGCTCTGATGGTTGACATAATATTGATCTTGCAATGATAGCAGCGATCCGGCCCGTTGCGGCGCACGGACTCGTCACAAAGCGCGTCAAGCCGCAGCACGCGCGGCTCGACGCCGAGCGTCCCGCACAGACGCATGGCGTCGCGGTATTCAAATTCCGGCTGGAACTGCGTTTTGACATAGTAGGGCTTCAGCTTCGCGCCGCAGCGCAGGCCCGCGCAGAGCAGCCACGCGGAGTCCACCCCGCCGGAAAACGCCAGCGCCGCTTTGGGATGCTGCTCGAAAAATTCTGGTAAGGTCATCTCAATCCAAATGGTTGATCATGCTGGCCATGTAGCCGGCGCCGAAGCCGTTGTCGATGTTCACGACGGACACGCCGCTCGCGCAGGAGTTGAGCATGCTCAGCAGCGCCGCGACGCCGCCCAGGGACGCGCCGTAGCCCACGCTGGTGGGCACCGCGATGACCGGACAGTCCGCCAGGCCTCCGATCACGCTCGGCAGCGCGCCCTCCATCCCGGCCACGGCCACGATGACCCGCGCGCTCATGATCTCCTCTATGTGGCTGAGCAGTCTGTGGATGCCGGACACGCCCACGTCATACAGGCGGACCACCTCGTTGCCGAGAGCCTCGGCGGTAACGGCCGCCTCCTCCGCGACGGGGATATCGCTCGTGCCGCCGGTGGCGACGACGACCTTGCCCTTGCCGCTCGGCTCCGGCATTTGCCCGATCACGCCGGCCTGTGCCAGCTCCTGATAGCGGATCGGCAGCTCGGAAGCCAGAAAGGCCGCAGTCTGCGCGTCGATGCGGGTGACGAGCACCGTCTCCTGGCCGTTGGCCAGCATGGCCTTTGCGATGCCCAGGATGTGCTCCTTCGTTTTGCCCGCGCCGTAGATCACCTCCGGCACGCCCTGGCGCAGGCCGCGGTGCATGTCGACCTTGGCGTACTCGTCGACCTCCTGGATAGGCTGCATTTTCAGCCGCAGCACCGCGTCCTCGACGGGGACCTCGCCGGAGGCCACCTGCTCGAGCAGCCGGGTGATCGCCTGCTTATCCATTCGCCGCCTCCACGACCGTGACCGCGTCGCCGGGTCTGGCGGCGCCCTCCTCGAGGACGACGACGAAGATCCCCTCGCGGGGCATGACGCAGTCCCCCGCCTGCTGGCGGATCGCACAGTCTGCATGACACTCCTTGCCGATCTGCGTGACCTCGCACAGCGCGGTGCCGACGCGCAGCTTCGTGCCGACGGGCAGCTTGAACACCTGCAGCCCTTCGACCAGCACGTTCTCAGCGAAGGCGCCGGGGAACAGTCTGATGGTGATCTTCTCCTGGAGGCGGTCCACGCTGTCCTGTCCCAGCAGGCTCACCTGGCGGTGCCAGTCGCCCGCGTGCGCGTCGCCCGGGATGCCCAGATGCGGCACCAGGCGGATCTCCTCGACGGGATGCTTCTGCTGGCCCTTCTTCTCGCTGATGCAGACAGCCTTGATGATACCGGATTCGTTCATGCTTCTTCTCCTCTCTGAAAATCTCCGTGCATGCCGCCGGATTTCCGCAGCAGCCGGATATCACTGATGGTCATATCTTTCTGGACGGCCTTGCACATGTCGTAGACCGTCAGCGCCGCGGTGCTGACAGCCGTCAAAGCCTCCATTTCCACACCGGTGCGTCCGTCACAGCGGACCTCGGCGCGGATCTCTACCGACAGCCGCTCCTCACACAGGGAGAGCGACAGATCGATGCCGTTGATCAAAACGGGATGGCACATGGGGATCAGATCCGGCGTGCGCTTGGCGCCCATCACGCCGGCCACCTGCGCCACCGTGAGCACGTCCCCCTTCTTCATGCCGCCGCTGCGGATGAGTTCGAAGGTCTTTCGGTTGACGAGCACCCGCCCCGCCGCCACGGCGGTGCGGACGGTCTCCGGCTTCTCGCCCACGTCCACCATCTTCGCACGGCCCTCGTCGTTGAAATGGGTAAAGTCTTCCGCCATGTCAGCCTCCGATCTGGTTCATGTTCCGCCCGGCCTGGCTGCGGCTCGTGGCCGACAGCTCCCCGTGCCAGCGGGGCTTGCCGAGAATAGCCGCCTCAAACTGGGCGCGCATCCCCTCATAGTCCAAGCCTTTGACGGTATATTCGTCCGAGGAGTGCAGGCAGGGCTTGAGCTTGCCGTCCGCCGTCAGGCGCAGGCGGTTGCACTCGGCGCAGAAGTGGGCGCTGACCGGGCTGATGAGCCCGATATTGCCCTGCGCGCCGGGCAGGCGGTAGAGCCGCGCCACGCCGCCGTCCTGCTCCGCTTTTTCCAACTCCGGCAGCTTTTCCAACACCGCCGTGCCGGGGATATAGGCCTCGGGGCCGAAGTCTCCACTGTCGTACATGGGCATGAGCTCGATGAAGCGCAGGTCGATCGGATAGCGCCGCGTCAGCTCCGCGAGCGCGGGGATCTCGTCGTCGTTGAAGCCGCCGATCAGCACTGCGTTGAGCTTGATCTTCTCAAAGCCGGCGTCCAGCGCCGCCTCCAAGCCTGCGAGGGCCCGGTCCAGCGTGCCGACGCGGGAGATATAGGCGAACTTCCCGGCGTCGAGCGTGTCCAGGCTCATGTTCACCCGGCTGACGCCCGCCTCACGCAGCGGCTTTGCGAGCTGCGGCAGCAGCAGGCCGTTGGTCGTGATGCACACCTCCCGGATCCCCGGGATCTGCGCGCAGCGCCCACAGATGGACACGATGTTCTTTTTGACGAGCGGCTCTCCGCCCGTGATGCGCAGCTTGCTCACCCCCAGAGAGGCCGCAGCCTGCACGGCGCAGACCATCTCCTCCTCGGTGAGCATATTCTCGTGCTCCTTCTTCTCTACGCCCTCCTCGGGCATACAGTAGCGGCAGCGCAGGTTGCACAGCTCGGTGACGGACATACGCAGATACGTGATGCTTCTGCCGTAAAGGTCCTTCATGACACGCCTCCTGACAAGGGATACTTCTCCATGGTAAGAGGTATTATAAACCAAGAATTCATTTCGTGCAATCCCCTGACGAACTATTGAAATTTTGGCCGTTTCCGGTATAATAGCGGTATTCCGAAACGCGATCAAAGGAGACGCCTATGAAAGCCATCGTCAGCGTATTCGCAAAGGACGCCAAGGGCATCACCGCCTACGTGACAGCCCTGCTGGCCGAACGCGAGATCAACATCCTCGACATCAGTCAGACCCTCATGCAGGGGTACTTCGCCATGATCATGCTGGTGGATCTGGCGGACTGCCCCATTCCCTTCGACCAGCTCTCACAGCAGCTCAAGGAAAAGGGCGCGGAGCGCGCGCTGGATATCCACATCCAGCGGCAAGACATCTTCGAAGCCATGCACAGGATCTGAGGAGAGGCCATGAGTTATCTGATTAACAGCAGCGAGATCCTGCAGACCATCGAAATGATCGACCAGCAGCATCTGGACGTGCGCACCGTGACCATGGGCATCAGCCTGCTCGACTGTGCCGACCGGGATATCCGCACCTGCTGCAGCAGGGTCTACGACAAGATCTGCCGCCGTGCGGAGAAGCTGGTGGAGACCGGCTGCGCCATCGAGCGCGAGTTCGGCATCCCCATCGTCAACAAGCGCGTATCCGTCAGCCCCATCTCGCTGGTCGCGGCGAGCTGCGAGGCGGACGATTACGTGCCGCTGGCCCTCACGCTCGACCGGGCGGCCAAGACCGTGGGCGTCAACTTCATCGGCGGCTTTTCCGCTCTTGCGCACAAGGGCTTTACCGCAAGCGACCTGCGCCTGATCCGCTCGATCCCCCGGGCGCTGACCGAAACGGAGCTGGTCTGCGGCAGCGTGAACGTGGCCTCCACAAAGGCCGGCATCAATATGGACGCCGTAGCGCTCATGGGCCGCGTCATCCGCGAGACGGCGGATATCGACCCGATGGGCTGCGCAAAGCTCGTCGTCTTTGCCAACGCCGTGGAGGACAACCCCTTCATGGCGGGCGCCTTTCACGGCGTCGGCGAGCCGGAGTGCGTGATCAACGTGGGCGTCTCCGGTCCGGGCGTCGTGGCGAACGCGCTCAAGGCCTGCAAGGGCCAGCCCTTCGACGTCGTGGCGGAGACGATCAAGCGCACCGCCTTCAAGATCACACGCATGGGCCAGTTGGTGGCACAGGAGGCCTCCCGCCGGCTGGACGTGCCTTTCGGCGTGGTGGATCTCTCCCTCGCGCCCACGCCCGCCGTTGGGGACAGCGTAGCCGAGATCCTCGAGATCATGGGTCTCGAGCAGTGCGGCACGCACGGCACCACCGCCGCGCTCGCCCTGCTCAACGACGCTGTGAAGAAGGGCGGCGTCATGGCCTCGTCCCACGTGGGCGGGCTGTCCGGCGCGTTCATCCCGGTCTCCGAGGACGCGGGTATGATCGCCGCGGTGGAGTCCGGCGCGCTCTCGATCGACAAGCTCGAGGCCATGACCTGCGTTTGCTCCGTGGGACTGGACATGATCGCCGTCCCCGGCGACACCCCTGCCGAGACCATCTCCGCCATCATTGCGGACGAGGCCGCCATCGGCATGATCAACAACAAGACCACCGCCGTGCGCCTCATCCCCGCCTCCGGCAAGGGAGTGGGCGACCGGGTCGATTTCGGAGGACTTCTGGGCAGCGCCCCGGTGATGCCGCTGCACCCCGGCTCTGCGGCGGAATTCGTCGCCCGCGGCGGGCGCATCCCCGCGCCGCTGCACAGTCTGAAAAACTGAATCACCTGGCGAAAACGCCGGTCGGCCCGCATGGGGCCGACCGGCGTTTTCGTCGTGCGTTCTATTTCTTTTTATAAAACGGAGCGCTCTGCGTCTTCTCCTCGCTGATCTCCCAGCCGTGCTCGAGCAGCCAATAGGGCAGCGGGTCGTCGTCGATCGGCTCGCCCTCCTCGATGGGCGTGTCCTGCTTGCCGTACTGGATCTTGCGGTGCGTCTCGTACGCGCGCAGATCCTTCAGTGTGAACGGCAGGCCGAGATCTTCTGCGATCGGCAGCAGCACGGCCTCCGCCACCGCGTCCCGGATCTCAAGGCTTCCGGGATACGCGGCTTCCGCCGCCTGCACGCGCAGGCGCAGTTGCTCGTCTGCCTGATACAGCTCGAAGAATTTTTCTACGTTTTCCGCCATGGTCTTCTCCTCCGTCGTCATGTCTGCTCCTACTTTAGCATATTTGCGCAAAAAGTCAACGGGCGGGCGGCGCACATTCGGCGACGCGCCGTCTTGCATTCCGCGCCGATCGTGCGTATAATCTCCAAGTGACCGCTTTTCGGTCGAAAGGACGCGCAATATGGATCTGTTTCTGAACAATCTGCGCCGCTACGCCGCGCTCTGGCGGTTGTACGTCAAGGGGCTGGGCAAGTGGCTGGTGATCTCCGGGATCACGGGCCTGCTCTGCGGCGTGCTCGGCTCGGCTTTCCACGTCGGCGTCGAGCAGGCGACGCAGCTGCGCCTGTCGCATCCGTGGATCCTGTACACGCTGCCCGCCGCGGGCCTGCTCGTGGTGGCGATCTACAAATTTACGGGCACTGAGGGGCAGAGCACGAATAACGTCATCGACGAGGTGCAGTCCGGCCGGGGCATCTCTCTCGCCCTGCTGCCCGCAATCTTTTTTTCCACGATCGTGACGCATCTGGCCGGCGGCTCGGCGGGCCGCGAGGGCGCCGCGCTGCAGATGGGCGGTGCGATCGGCTTCACCACAGGCAGGCTCCTGCACCTGGACGACCGCGACCTGCGCACCGCCACGCTCACCGGCATGGCCGCCTTTTTCTCCGCCCTCTTCGGCACGCCGCTCGCGGCGACGATCTTCGCCATGGCGGTGATCAGCGTGGGGCTTTTGTATCACGCGGCCTTTATCCCCTGCTTCGTCGCCTCGCTGACGGCCTACGGGATCTCGCTGTTGCTCGGCGTCGCACCGACGCGTTTCGCCGTACTGGCTCCGGAGCTGAGCGCCGTGATGCTGCTGCGTGTCGCCGTGCTGGCGGCTCTGTGTGCGGCCGTCTCCGTACTCTTCTGCAGCGCTCTGCACGGGGCTGAGCATATTCTTCAGCGTCGTCTGCGCAGTCCCTGGCTGCGCGCGTTCTGCGGCGGCGCGCTGCTGCTCGTGCTGAGCCTGCTGGTGCGCACCGGGGATTATAACGGCGCCGGGATGGGCGTCATTGCCCGGGCTGTCGAGGAAGGGCAGGCCGCCCCGCCGGCCTTCCTGCTCAAGATCCTGTTCACCGCCGTCACGTTGGGCTCCGGTTTCAAAGGCGGTGAGGTGGTGCCCTCGTTCTTCGTGGGCGCCGCGTTCGGCTGCGTGGTCGGGCCGCTGCTCGGCATCCCGGCGGGCTTTGCCGCCGCGGTGGGGCTCGTCGCGGTATTCTGCGGCGCGGTCAACTGTCCCATCGCCTCCATCTTCCTCTCCGTGGAGCTTTTCGGCGCGGGTGGAATGCTCTATTACGCCCTGGCCTGCGGCTTGAGCTACGTGCTCTCCGGCTACAGCGGGATCTATTCCAGCCAGCGCATCCTGTACGACAAGCTGAAGGCCCAGTATATCGACGTGCATACCAACGCCCACACGGAGGGCCAGCACACCGAAATGGAGCAGAAATATCTCTGACAGGACATAAGGATTTAAGTTATGTAAACCGACAAGCGGTAAGCCCTCGTGGCTTACCGCTTGTCGGTTTTTTACGCGGCGTCTTCCGCTGCCATATTGGGAGACGAGTCCTCGGCAGCTTCAGCCGCCTCCGCCTTGGCCTGTTCCCCGGCGTACTTCTCGTAGAGCTCGCCGGCAAGCTGGCCGATGTAGCCGTAGCCGTTGACGGAGCCGTCGTAGTACCTCCCGATATAGAGCCCGGCCTCGACCGGATCCTCCATCTCAATGAGCTCCGCCCAGAGCTCGTCGAGGTTGCGAAGGCTGTCGACCGCGAAGGCGCACTGCATCTCCGCGTCTGCGATCGTGGTCCCCCACTCCTGCGCGAAATCGTAGAAATCCTCCAGCAGGTAGTAGCCGTACCATTGTCCCAGGCCGTAGCCGCCGATGGCGTAATGGATCTTCTCAATGAAAAGCTCGCGTGTCGAGCCGTCCGCCAGCCCCGCGTCTATCATTGCGGTGAAATCGGCCGCCTGGTCATAGCCGGAATACTTCAGCACCGTGGGCCAATGGGCCGTCGCATCCGAGCGATACTTGCTCTCGCGGAGAAACATGCCGAGGATCCCGGCGGCGATGGCCTCCGACGGCGCGTACTCGTTGAGACACTCCCAGAGGAAGCGCTCGGACTCCTCGCTCTTGTACTCCGTCACAACGACTTCCTTCTCCCCGGCAGGCTGCGCCGGGTCTGGGTCCGGCTCCGGTGCTTCCTCCGCCTGTTCGGAGCCCCCCTTTTGCTCCGGGCCGTCCGCGGCGGCGCTCACACAGCAGAGCAGCATCGCCGGCAGCAGCAGGGTCACTGTGATGATCTTTATGATTTTGCTGTTCAATACGCACTCCTTATCCGCGCATTCCGCGCGCCTCGCGCGCAGAATGCGCTGTTCTTATTCCGCACGTGCAGCCTATGCCGGACGGTCCTTTCCCGTCATTCCGCCAGGCCTGTACGCGCTCCGGGTATGCATTTCTCCGGCCCAATATTCATTAAGCCTTCCCCACTATATCACATCTTCCCCAGTATTGCAACATTTTTCTCCCACTGGCGCTCCACCGTGTTGCATACGCAAAGATATTTATGCATTTCCGCCCTCGTTTTTTGTAAAAAAAAGACGGGAGCCTCAGCTCCCGCCCCCCCATGTCGAGGTGACGCTTCGTCTGATTTTCCGGCCTGCCGCCGGGCGCAGATCGCGCGTTATCCGCGCTCCGCTCTGGCCTGATATACCGTACCCCACGCCTCCATGGCCTTGATGATCGGCCGCATGGACTCGCCCAGCTCCGTGAGCGAATACTCTACGCGCGGAGGGACCTCCGGGTACACCGTGCGCGCAACGATCCCATCCTCCTCCATGGAACGCAGCGCACCGGTCAGCGATTTCTGACTGATACCTTCGATGCTCTTCTGCAGCTCGTTGAAGCGCCAGGGGCGGGATAGCAGATTGCGCATGATGAGCAGCTTCCACTTGCTGCCGATCATTGCGACCGTCAGCGCCACCGGGCATTCGGGCAGGATATCTTCTTTCGGTCTCATACAGTTCAACTCCATCAGTTTCGATTTAAATGTTACAGTCAAATTATACTGTAACGTACCTGTAAAAGCAAGCGTTATATCTACACCGGGTGGGTTACAAAAAGGTGCGTACTTGCGCGAGCAGAGACATTCCCTTATGATGAGTATGGAAAGCAAAGGAAGTGAGTTCAACGAGCAATTTGTTTACCTTTGAGCTGGATTTGGGCTCCGGCACGGAGCGCCTGGCCGGGCAGCAGCTGGAGGATATCCTGTATAACTGCCTGGACTTCTGCCTTCTCTACCGGAAGCAGGCTCATTTCTTTTTGACCGGGCCGGACGCCGCGGGGCACCCAGAGCTCTGGCGCGTGCTGGAGATCCTGCGGGAGGAAGGCGCGACGTTTTCTCTGCTCAGCGAGCCGGAGAGAAGCGAATATGAGACCCTTCGGAGCAAGGAGCTGCAGGATAGGATCCGGATCAGTGCGGAAGGCGAAGCGTCGTGCGAGCTGGGAGCACTGGGCAATGTGCTCTGTGACCGCCTCGGCGACCTGTGGGAAATCAAACAAATGGAGGCAAGATCGCATGAATAACATTGCCAATTTCCAGGTGGACGAAGAAAAATGCATCGGCTGCGGGCTCTGCGTCAAGGTCTGCCCCGGCAGCGTCCTGCATTTGAACGAGCAGCGGAAATGTGAGATGGACGAAATCGACAGCTTTGGCTGGAACGGCTGCTGGAAGTGCGAGCATTGCCTGGCTGTTTGCCCCAAAGGCGCGATCTCGATCTTCGGCAAGCAGCGGTCGGACAGTCTGCCGCCCGTCAAGGCAGAGACCGCCGCGCCGGTGCTGGACGCGCTGATTGCAAACCGCCACTCCTGCCGCCGCTTTCTGAAAAAGGACGTGGCGCCGGAAATCATCGACGGCATGCTCCAAATGCTGGGCAACGCGCCCAACGGCGGCAACAAGCAGCAGGTGGAGTTCACGCTCATTGACGACCGCGAGCAAATGGACGCTTTTCGCCGTCTGGCCTATACGGAGATGGACCGGCTGGCGAACGAGGGCATCTATCCCGCCGGCTTCGACAAACCCTCTTATGAAGACAGGAAGCGCTGGGAGAAGACCGTCCGGCCTGAGATGCTCTTCTGTGACGCGCCATATCTGCTGATCCCCCATGCCCCGCTGGGCAAGGGAGAACCTGTGGAGGACGTAAACATCGCAGCGGCTTATTTCGAGCTGCTTTGCGCGTCCCGCGGCTTAGGCTGCGTGATGATGACTTTCCCCAAGGACGCGCTGAAAAATATGCCGGAGATCCGAGCTCCGCTCCAGATCCCGGAGGAACACTACGTCGGTGTGATGCTCGGCTTTGGCTGGCCGGAGATCCGCTACGCCAGAGGAACGCAGAGGGGCGTAGAGGAAGCAAGGATCCACCGCCTGCGCTTTGAAACGGAGGAAACGATATGAACGCACAAGATTGTCTGAACAAGCTGCGGGAGCTGCGGGACGTGACCTTTTCCACAGTCTCGGCTGATGGGAAACCCCAGGCCAGGATCATCGACGTGATGCTGGTGGAGGAAGGAAAGCTCACTTTCTGCACCGGCCGGGGAAAGGATTTCTACGCCCAGCTTATGGCCTCGGGCGATGTAGCCGTGACCGGGCTGACCCCCGATTATAAAATGATCCGTCTGAACGGAAAGGCGAAAAAGCTCTCCAATCAAAAGGTCTGGATCGACCGCATTTTCGAGGCCAATCCCTCCATGAACGGCGTGTACCCCGGTGAGAGCCGCTACATCCTCGAGCCCTTCTGCATCGACGAGGGGCAGATGGAATGCTTTGATCTGAACGTCAGCCCCATTGAGCGCGAGAGTTATGCTCTGGGAAAGGCGGAGCCGGAAAAGAAGGGCTTTTTCATCACGGACGCCTGTATCGGCTGCGGCACCTGCGCCGCGAATTGCCCCCAGCAGGCTATTGACGAGGGAAGCCCTTATGTGATCCGACAGCGCGACTGCCTGCACTGTGGACTCTGCGAAGAGAACTGCCCCGTACAGGCCATCGTCCGGCGGGGCGAGGGAGACGCCTCATGACGGCGCTGATTTTGAACTACTTTCGGGAAAACAGTGGCCGCTTCTTGGGGATGCTGGTCGCCCATATCCGCATCAGCCTGATCGCTCTTGCGATCGCCGTGCTGATCGGCGTCCCGGCGGGCTTTCTCTGCGTGCGTTGGAAAAAAGCTCAGAAGTACATCACCGGTCTCTTCAGCCTGTTGCGCGTGATCCCCAGTCTTGCGGTATTGCTTTTGATGGTGCC
>JAFUUR010000199.1 GCA_017477695.1 Oscillospiraceae bacterium
CGAAGCCCCGCCCGCCGCCGGGGCGACCGCCGCGGTCGAGGCGGCGCCGCTGCGCCGGGTGCTGGAGAGCGCGCCCGACGAGGAGATCCTGGAGACGACGATCGCGGGCGGCATGCGCCTGAAAAACGAGACGCACTACCAGATCGACGTGTCGGACTATCTACGCCGCGGGCCTGCGCTGCGCCTGCCCACAGAGGGGCCGCAGATCCTCATCATCCACACCCACGGCAGCGAGGCCTACACGCCCGCCGGGCTCGACCGCTACGAGGCGAACGACCTCTGCCGCACGGCGGACACGCAGTTTAACATCGTGCGCGTGGGGGATGAGCTGGCCGCCCGCCTCGCGGCCGCGGGCCTGCGCGTGATGCACGACCGCGAGATCTACGACTATCCGAGCTACACGGGCTCCTATACGCGCAGCGGCGCGGCGGTGGAGGCCTATCTGAGCGAGTACCCCGACATCGCCGTTGTGCTGGACGTGCACCGCGACGCGCTCGGCAGCGACGGCGTGGTGTACAAGACCATGGCCGAGGAGGAGGGCGTGGTGGCCAGCCAGATCATGCTGCTCGCCGGCAGCGACGAGAGCGGCCTCGAGCACCCGGACTGGCGTGAGAACCTCGCCCTGGCGCTGTACCTGCAGGAGGCCGTCGGCCGCAGGCACCCCACGCTGATGCGCCCGGTGTCGCTGGTGCCGCAGCGCTACAACCAGCACCTGACCCGCGGCTCGCTGATCGTTGAGGTGGGCAGCAGCGGCAACACCCTGCAGGAGGCGCTGGCCGCCGTCCGTCTCTTCGCCGACGCGGCCGCACCGGCCCTGCTGGAGCTGGCGGAGCCTTAATGCGAAAGAAAAGTGTTAAAAGATAAATAATGCTTTACAAGGGGAAAAGACCGTACTATATTGATATCGAAAATAAGAATTATTCTTAATTTGGTGATGACGATGGTGCGCAAATACAGCAAAAAGAGAGAGGCCGTGCTGGCCGCCCTACAGGCGCGCAGGGACAATCCCACCGTCGAGATGCTCTACCAGGAGCTTAAGCCCCGCTTCCCGGAGCTGAGTCTCGGCACCGTGTACCGCAACCTCGCGATCCTCGTGGAGGAGAAGCAGGCGGTCAACATCGGCAGCTTCCGCGGACAGGAGCGCTACGACGGGCGGCTGGATCCGCACTCGCATTTCGTATGCCGCAGTTGCGGACGCATCGAGGATCTGGACGTGCCGGACACTGTGAGCACGATCTTCCATCAGATCGAGAGCGCGAGCGGCGCGCAGCCCGAGAGCTACGCGCTGACCATCACGGGCGTCTGCGCGGCCTGCCGCGGAAAAGAGAAGCTTGCACGCGCGTCCGCGCGTGAGGCGATAAATGGATCAAATGTCAAATGGAATACGAACGAGGAGGATACGGTCATGAAGAAATGGGTATGCCAGGTTTGCGGTCACGTGCACGAGGGCGCCGCGCCCCCGCAGCTCTGCCCGGTCTGCAAGGTGACGAGCTCGCATTACGCCGAGGCGGGCCAGCCGCCCGTGGAGGATATGTTCAGCAAGGATCTCGAGACGGAGCAGCTCGCGAAGATCATCGAGGGCGAGGAGAGCGCCGAACCCGTTGCTGTGAAGAAATGGGTATGCCAGGTTTGCGGTCACGTGCACGAGGGCGCCGCGCCTCCGTAGCTCTGCCCGGTCTGCAAGGTGACGAGCGTTCACTTCGCTGAGGCGGGGCAGCCGCCCG
>JAFUUR010000200.1 GCA_017477695.1 Oscillospiraceae bacterium
ACCTGCTGAAAAAGTGGTTGACATTTGGAAAACAGTCTGATAAAATTCCTTATGCTGTTTAGAAGACAGATGGCGGCATAGCTCAGTTGGCTAGAGCATGCGGTTCATACCCGCAGTGTCCCCGGTTCGAATCCAGGTGCCGCTACCAAACAAAGGCGCAGCGTAAACCTGCGCCTTTTATTTGGCCCGTTGGTCAAGTGGTTAAGACACCGCCCTTTCACGGCGGTAACATGGGTTCGAGTCCCGTACGGGTCACCAAAAAAGAGAGAGTCCGAATAGGACTCTCTCTTTTTTGGTGATGCGCCTCCGGCGCGAGATGATCCGCTTCGCTCAAACGCGAGAGAGGACTCCCGTCCCCCGTTTCTTTTAGTTAAGGATACTAATTTACAATTCAATCGATCTTGCCAACGAAACGGAAGATGATTTCGATTTCCTGCTGACGGAAGCCGAAGTCGTCTTCCGTTGCTTCATGGACAACGATCTTTTCGATCAGAGTGTTCAGAAGTTCCGCAGTCAGTTCCTTCGGGACGCCGATCTGCTTGATCAACGCGACCCACTTCTGAGCGTCCTCAACGGTCTGACGCCCTGCGGCCAGGCTGGCCTTGCAGTCCTGGATTTTCTGCTCCTGTTCTTCCTGCTCCTGCTGATACCTCTGCGAGAGCATATTACCCCACTTTTTTCAATCCTGTCAGACAGCTACCACGTCATTTCGTTACAAAACCTCCTATGGGTATTGGCAGACCGCTCACCCTTATTTCTTATCTTAGATTTCTCTCATCTGTCCGTCCGTTAGAACGTCCAGCATAATCTTTGCTCCGGTTCTAAAAGCAAGGCAATACGTGTCACAATCCGTTAAGATGCTGACCTCACGTTGAGCCGTCATATAGTCCTCGAAAAGCTTCTTTTGTTCTTCGGTCAGGGACTCTGTAAGGGCATCTCCTGCTTTTACGACTTCGTCCAAAGCTTTCGCATACTGAGTGTTCCGCTTGAAGTTTCGTTCGCTTGGGTTGACCGCGCCGAGGTAAAGGTCTTCAAGTATCTGCATTTTCGGCCTCCTCGGTATAGATCAGCTCATGGAGCACGATTTCTTCGGCACGGCTGCGGATGCTGTTCATGCGCGCGACCCACGCCATCTGATCGGCAGCTTTGAGTGCCTCAGTCACTCCTTCACTCTTGGACATTTGCAGGACAAGCAGTTCCAGCCGCCCCTCGCAGGCCTCGTCGATCTCCAAAAGGTGCGGATACAGATTCCCAGACAGCAGCAGTTCCGAATAAAGCAACGGGTGCTGCTCTTTCAGATAGCGTTTCCGCATCCGGCCATACTTACCGATAGGCCTCTGTTCTGCCTCTCCAATGACAAGGTCGGGAAGGAGCACATCGCCAACCTGCGTGTAGGTTCCGCCGTTCTGCTCAAAAAAGGATTTCTGCGTTTTCATGGGATATACCTCCAAAATTATATTTGGAAGTATCCGTAAGCGTGAGTTTTGGCTTTTGTATCCTTAACTAAATGAATCCCCTCTCGCGCTCTTCCCATGCTGACTTGATGGATGATTCGGATTTCGATTTTAGTACTTCACCAAAACAGCAATGCTCTGCCGCAAGGTAGGGCATTGTTTATTTGATCTTTTCCTCCCGCGGGATCTGAACCGGGCAATACTGGGAGGCGTGCCGACAAGGTGCTTTCCCATCGCTGCGCCCCCCGCGAGGCCTTGTGCTCCGCAGGGATTTGCTTCTTGCCTGTCTGCCGCGCGGGTGGTATGGTAACAGCAGAGAAGTGCGGTGCGAGCATCGCCGGAGAAAACCCGGTGCGCGCGCCGCGCAGGAATGCACGGGGCACGGCCCCGTTTCTACGAGAGGTACGATAACATGGTCTATGAGCAAACGATCACGCTTCGGGACGGCAGAGCGTGCCGCCTGCGAAACGGCACGGAAGCGGACGGCCAGACGCTGTTGGATGTGTTCAACCTGACACACGAACAGACGGATTTTCTGCTCTCCTACCCCGAGGAGCATACCATGACCGTGCAGGACGAGAGCAAATACCTGCGCGAAAAAGCGCACAGCAAGCGCGAGATCGAGATCCTTGCCGAGGTCGGCGGCGCAGTCGTGGGGACCGCGGGGATCGAGGCTGTCGGCAACAAGTATAAGACCCGTCACCGCTGTGATTTCGGCATCAGCGTCGACCGCGCGTATTGGGGACTCGGGATCGGGCGGGCGCTGCTGCAGGCCTGCATCACGTGCGCGAGGACGGCCGGCTTCGAGCAGATGGAGCTGCAGGTCGTTTCCGGGAACGAGCGGGCCATCGCGCTGTACCGGAAAGCCGGGTTCGTGGAATACGGCAGAAACCCGCGCGGCTTCCGCTCGCGTCTGAGCGGATACCAGGAGCTTGTCTCCATGCGGCTGGAGCTGACCCCTCGCCCAACGGAGGCGGAGGCATGAGCGGCGCGGTCGTCTACGTTCACGGGAGAGGCGGCAGTCCGGATGAGAGCGCACGTTACGCGCCCCTGTTCCCCGGCTGCGCTGTGCTTGGTCTGAACTATCGGGGCGACACGCCCTGGGAAGCCGGCCCGGAGATCCGCGAGGCGATCGTGAAGCTGCGGGAACGCCACGATCCCATCGATCTGATCGCAAACAGCATCGGAGCGTACTTCAGCATGCACGCCGGACTGAACGGCATGATCCGCCGCGCGTACTTCATCTCCCCCGTCGTCGACATGGAGGCGCTGATCCGCGGAAGCATGGCGCGGGCAGGCGTCACCGAGGCGCTGCTGCGCGAGCGGGGCGCCGTGCGCACGGACTCCGGCGAGATGCTCTCGTGGGCGTATCTTCGCTTCGTCATCGAGCATCCGCTCGACTGGCGCGTGCCGACGCAGATCCTGTACGGCAGCCGCGACGAGCTGACGGCGCGGGACGTGATCGGCGCGTTCGCACAGGGACACGGCGCCGGGCTCACCGTCATGGAGGGCGGCGAGCATTGGTTCCATACGCAGGAGCAGTTGCGCTTCCTGGACGCATGGCTCCGCCGCTGTGCGGCCGACGCGTAGCGGCGCCCGCCTGCCCCAAACGCCGATCGGGCCGGTCTTCTCTCGAAGACCGGCCCGATCTTATTATCGGCCGCTTATTGCAGGAACAGGAAAACGAGGATCACGACCAGGCCCATGCTGAACATCAGCAGGCTGTAAGCAAGGCTCGCGCCGAAGCCGCGCGTGCCCTCGGGGCTTTGCTCGTAGACCGTGAAGCGGTCGTTCTCACGCGGGAAAACGAAGCCGTTGTCATTGGCGCGGTACAACAGCGCGCAGAAGGCCTTGCGCAGCACCTCCGGCAGCGTGCTGACCGTACGCGCGGCGAGCGCGCCGAGAAACGGCAGCACCTGCAGCAGCAGCGGCCGGTAGATCCGCTCCTCCAGGTCGAGCGCGGCGGGCCAGCGGTCGAGATAGGCGCCGTTTTTCATCAGCACCCTGCGCACGAACAGCAGGTAGACCAGCACGCCGATGCCGATGGAGATGGCCGAACCCTTGAGGTTGCCGAGCGTGAAGTAGTGCACCCGGTGGTAACCCGGCTCCACACGGAAGAACGCGTCCGCCAGCGCGGCGATCCGGTCCATGGAGAGGTACACCGTGCAGCCGAGCAGCGGGATCAGTGCCGCGCACAGCAGCAGGATCCCGGCAGAGACCTTCGTGCACCACCTGCCGTTCATGGAGTCGTAACGCTTCTGCGTCGCGGCGTCGGCGTTTTTCTCCACGCAGACGCACAGGAAGAGCTTGAGCATATAGGCAAGCGTCAGGCCGCCGGAGACGAGGAAGACCCACTCCGCCGCGCGGTATGCGCCGTACTGCAGGCCCGCGTGCTCCAGCACCTCGACGTACTCCACGATGCTCTCGTGCAGCAGGGTCTTGGACACGTATCCGCTGCCGCCGGGGATACCCGCCAGTCCGCACAGGCCCATCAGCATTGCAAAGCTGAGCACGGGCTTCCCCCGGCCGAAGCCGCGTATCTTATTGAGCTCCAGCTCGTGCAGGTTCATAAATACCGCGCCGGCGGCCAGAAAGAGCGTGAGCTTGAAGAGCGAATGGTTGAGCATGTGCAGCACCAGGCCGTGGACCGCGCCGGCACTCTCCTCCCCCAGCAGCTCGCTCATGGCGACGCCGGTGAGGATGAAGCCGATCTGGCTCATGGAGGAGCAGGCCAGCGTGCGCTTGAGGTTGACGCTGAAGACGCCCAGCACGGCGCCGGTCGCCATGGTGATCATCGCCAGCACCAGCAT
>JAFUUR010000201.1 GCA_017477695.1 Oscillospiraceae bacterium
AGCAGGAGCGCAGACTGGTGCGCGGGATCCTGACCGCCGCACGGTATTCGCCGGAAGACGCGGACACCATCAGCAAGGTCATCACCCATTCGGACTTTACCGGCGTGTATTCGCACGGCCTGTCCCGCCTCACGCGCTATCTCAACCAGATCGAGAAGGGCGCGCTCAATCCGCACCCGGAATTCAGCAAGGTGCTGGACGACGGGCCGCTGCTGGTCTTCGACGGGGACAACGGCTCCGGCATCGTATCGGTGAACCGGGCCTACGAGGCGGCGCTCGAAAAGGCGCGCACGTACGGCGTGGCGGTGGCCGCGGGGCGGCGCAACGCCAACATCGGCTGCGGCTCCTACTACGGCTGGCGCGCCGTGCAGGACGACATGATCTGCGTGCTGACCTGCAACACCTACGCCTTCGCCGCGCCCTACGGCGGGGCGGATCGGCTTATCGGCACGAACCCCATCATCGCGGCCGTGCCGACGGGGGAGGAGTACCCCATGATCCTGGACATCTCCACGACGAACGTTGCCATGGGGAAGATCCAGGCTGCGGAGCGTGAGGGCGCGCCCATTCCGGCAAACTGGGCCAACGACTACGACGGCCGCCCCACCACGGATCCGGCGCAGGCCTACGCGCTCACGCCCATCGCCGCGCACAAGGGCTACGGGCTCGCGGTCATGGCCGAGGCGCTGAGCACGCTGCTCAGCGGCGCCGCCTACGGGACGGACGTGGGCCTCTTCTCCAAGCTGGAGAAGGAGAACACGGGCTTCTTCCTCCTGCTTATCGACCCCTCGCGCTTCATGCCGCTGGAGGACTTCAAGCGCAGCGCGGACCGGTATATCCGCATGCTCAAGTCCAGCCGCCGCGCGGCGGGCGTGGACGAGATCTTCCTGCCGGGTGAGATCGAGCAGCGCAAGTTCCGCGCGTTCATGGAGAGCGGCGTGGAGGTGAGCGAGGCGCTGCAGGCGGAGCTCACGGCGCTTTCGCGCAGGCTCGGCGTCGCCTTCGAGGGGGATCGCTTCGAGGATCTGCTGCGCGCGCTCTGCGGCTGACGCAGGCAAAACGAACGGGCCCCGGGTCTTTCGACCCGGGGCCCCGGCGTTTCGCGCTCAGCGCCTGCCGCGCGCGTCGTGATCCTTCCGGATCCTGCGGCACCAGCCCGCGTCGATGGGCAGACCCATGCGCTGCGCGCACACGGTCTCGGCGACGGCCCCGTAGGCGATCTCCGTGCCCCGGCTGTCGGCGTTGTAGTTGACGGCGCGGTCCGCGCGGATGCCGACGCGCGCCGCGGTCTCGACCGCGTCGATATTCGCCGCGAGATAGAGGAACTCCCAGCCGTACTTTTCCTTCTCGTGCTCGATGAGGCGCTTGACGGCGTCGCTGTCGTAGCGGCGGCTGGCGTTCTCCATGCCGTCGGTCATGATGACGAAGGTCGTGTGCTCGGGCACGTCCTCCGGCCGGGCGTACTTGTGGATCTTCGCGATGTGGCGGATCGTGTCGCCCAGCGCGTCGAGCAGGGCCGTGCAGCCGCCGACGACGTAGTCCCGCCCGGTCATGGGGCGGATCCCGGCGAGCTCCGCGCGGTCGTGGACGGTCTCGCTCCGGTCGGCGAAGAGGACGGTGGTCACGTAGCACTTGCCGTCGACCTCCTTCTGCTTTTCGATCAGCGAGTTGAAGCCGCCGATGGTGTCGCTCTCCAGGCCGTGCATGGAGCCACTGCGGTCGAGGATGAATACGAGCTCGGTCACGTTGTTCTTCATAATAAAAACCTCCTGTACTATGATCGTTTACGCTCACAGTATAGGAGGTTTTTCGCGCTTTCGGGTCGCCTCGCAGGCGACATTTTCAGCACCCGAGCAGGCTCTGGTCGTAGTAGAACAGGACCTCGTTGATCTCGTGCACGTTGTAGCGGCGCTTCTCGATGAAATAGCGCACGATGACGTCGAACTTGCTGCTGTTGGACAGGGCGAAGCCCGCCTTGGACAGCAGCTCCCGCGCCTCGGGCAGATCCAGCTCCAGCGCGACCGCAAAGGCGACGGCGGTCGTCTTGCTGGGGCGATAGTGCACGTCGTTGCGGATCTTGGAGAAGAGCTTGCGGTCGATATTGGCCTTCTTGTAGCACTGCGCGTCCGTCATGCCGCTCTCGTCGATCTTGCGCAGCAGCATCTGCTGGAAGCTCTCGTCGAGCCGGCGCAGGCGCTCGTCCAGGCTCTCCGTCGCCGTGACGGCCCCCGGCGAATACGAGGCCGCGGCAGCGGGCCGCCCGCGGCGCCTTTTCGCCTCCGGCATCGGGGCCGTGGGCGCGTAGGAATAGCAGACGGAGGCGTCCGCGTCGTCCCGCCGGGCGGCGGGGCGGTTGGACGGCTGCGCCTCGGCGTAGTGGTCGTCTATGTATTCCTCGATGTCGGCGAAGAGCCTGTGCCCGATGGCGACGCTCTCCTGCCCGAAGACGACGAGGTAGACCGTCATGTCGTGTTCCATGAGGAACTCGCCGATGTTGTCCACGGCGATCTTCATGGCGCGCTCCTTGGGATAGCCGTGGGCCCCGGCGGAGATCAGCGGGAAGGCGACGCTCTCGCAGCCCCGCTCCAGCGCGAGCGCGAGCGACGCGCGGTAGCAGGAGGCGAGCTGGCGCGCCTCGCCGAGGAGCCCGCCCTTCCAGCGCGGGCCGACGGTGTGGATCACGTATTTGCAGGGCAGGCGGTAGGCGCGTGTGAGCTTCGCCTCGCCGACCGCGCAGCCGCCGAGCGCCCTGCATTCCTCCAGCAGCTCGGGCCCGGCCGCCGCGTGGATCGCGCCGTCCACGCCGCCTCCGCCCAGCAGAGAGGGCTTGGCCGCGTTGACGATGGCGTCGACCTCCATTTTGGTGATGTCGTTGCGTACGATCTGAAAAGGCATGAGCAGTCCTCCTGTCGTGCGCGCCGTGCGCGCTCGTCTGTGTCTGTGGCGGATGACCGGCCGGTCAGGACTCGAAGCAGGCGCGGAACGCGAGCAGGTTCCGGCTGACGCCGCTGCGCGACCGCTTGACGGCAAAAACGATCTGCGGGATCCGCCGCTCGTAGCCGCCGTCGCGCAGCACGTCGCGGAAGGCCTCGGCCACGAGGACGGGGTCGTTGCCGAACGCGCCGCAGCCGAAGGCGCCGAGGATCAGCACGGCGGCGTCGTTGTCCACCGCGGCCTCCAGAATGTTGCGGATCCTGCTCCGGAAGATGCGCGCGAGCCGCTCCGGGTCGACCCGAACGCTCTGCGAATAAGGCGCCGCGCAGGTGATGATATCCACGCGGAAGCGCTCGCTCTCCGGGAGCATCTGCGGCAGCTCCTCCTCGTCCTTGAATACGAGCACGTCCCGCGTGTAGATCAGCCGGTCGGTAAACACGTGCCCGCCCAGCGCGCGGTGGTATTCATAGTAGTCGGCCTGCGCGGCCTCCGTGAGCAGGCAGGGATAGAGATTGCTGCAGCGGCAGAGCGACTCCTCCTGGGCCGTCGCGCCCCGGAGCACGCCGCCGCCCGGTTCGACGGGGTTGGCAAAGTTGAGCACCGCCGTGCGTCCGGCCGGGCACAGCTCCCGCGCCGCCTCAAAGCTGCTCTGCTCAACGATGCGCACGCGCGCCGCCGGATCCGCCGTGCCGGACTTTTCGCTCGTAAAGCCCTCGCGGTAGACGCGGCTGCTCTTTGCCGCGGCCTCGGTCAGACCGGAGATCGCCGGCGAATTGGCGAAGGCCCAGGTGTCCCGGAAGCAGGCGACCAGGTCTTGAGGGCTCGTTCTGCTGCGCATGGCGGTTCCTCCTTTTTAATCCGCGCCTGTCCGCCGCGGCGGGTCGGCTGCGTTTTTCAGATACTCCATCACATCAAAGAGATCACGGCACACCGTTTCCGAAAGCCGCTCCATCTCCACGTCGGCCGGGACGATATCGGGGACCATGATCGGCCGCATGCCCGCGGCGCTCGCCGCCCGGATGCCGTTATAGGAGTCCTCGATCGCGAAGGTGTCCCCGGGCGCAAAGCCGAACGCGGCGCAGGCCAGCAGGTAGATCTCTGGGTCGGGCTTGCTGATCCGGACCGCGTCCCCGCCGACGCAGCCGATGAAAAAATCGGAAAGACCGGCCGCCCGGATCCGCTCCTCCACCGTCTGCTTCGCGGAAGAGGAAGCGATCCCGACGGCGACTCCCCGGGCCTTCAGATAGGCCAGGAGCTCCCGGACGCCCGCCTTCAGCGGGAGAAGGCCGTCAGCGTATCGCTCAGCGTGCAGGGCGAGGCTTTCGTCCCAGGGCTGCCATAGCCGCTCCTCACCCAGGACCCCGAGGAAGGCGCGCGTGTAGATCTCCCGCGTCTGCGCGGCGTTCGTGCCGATGGTCCGGATATAGGTGTCCGTCATGAGCGCCTCGTCGAGACCGTGCCTCGCGGCGACCTCGAGCCAGCAGTTCAGCAGCGTTCGTTCAGAGTCGAACAGGACGCCGTCCATATCAAAGATCACGTGATACATGCGCGTACGCTCCCAAGAGCCCGCCATCCGGCGGGGACGGCGCTTTTTTCGGGGCCTCATACGGTCCGGCCCCGCGCCGTCGGGACCATTATAGCACAAAACACCGCGCCGTGTCTGCTTTTTTGGCGCGGCAAAACGGCGAGGACGCTTTGCCATGGATCCCCTGCGAGGGGCGCCGGGCGAACGGCTTTAAAAATTCGCTGCCAAACCAGCGTTTGGCAGCGAAAAAACGTTTGGTGCGTGTAATAATAACGGATCTAAACAAAGAGGTGTCTGCCGCATCCGTTTCAAACGCTCGCAGTAAGGTGATTACTCATATCTCAAAGGAATTCTTTCTTTTGACTGATATAGGAGAATGTCTATCTTGACTCCTTTCTATCCTCTCCCTTGGAAGAAAACCCCAATATGATCGAATGCTTCTCGAGTATTTAACTGACCGGATTGAGTAGCTCCAGGCTTGATCTCGCTTGCGCTATCAGTAAGATATGTGTCCTCTTCATCAACAACATTTCCGTTTTCATCAAAGAATAGTACATATGCATGTACAAACCGTGCGGGATAATCACCATTATTTGTAGCCTGAACGATTACATTTTTATCATTTACATGCACCTGAGCGGACAGATTTCCAATCACAGGGCTATAGCGATCCTGTGCAGAATAGTTTAACTGATAGTCAAGGTGATCGACTCCGACAACATTACTGAAATAAAACACTCCTATCGTTTCTTCTCCCGGCCCAAGCGCATCAATTCCGTCCAAGTCAGACGCGCCGACAACGTTTCCAGAAGAGTCTTTTGCTATAGCACTGCTGTCAATTTTCACAGTATACTCAGAATTGTTTTTCACAACCAGATAATAATATGTTGTTCCGTACTTAATACAACTATATTCAGTAACTTCAAATTGACTTGGATCAATATTCGGAGCTGGCGTGGCACTAGGCGTATTCGGAGCAGTAGAAGTAGTTATAGTAACTGTTGATCCTGCCGAATAGTTTGCTGCGATTTCGCTACTGATCGGAAGGTTATACTGCTGATATAGCGTCGTAATAATTCCTTCTCTAATTGTCCGGCCACCGTTCCATAACGAATTATATAAGGAAAGATTTCGCATGTTTTCACATGCACTTTGTTGCATTCTGCACGCCGAAATGTAATAGTGTGCGAGTTCATTAAAAGCATTATCCTCAAAAACAGCTTCCTCATATTTGCTGATTTGATCAAGCTCACAACTGACCAGGTTCTTATAATATGCGGCTTCCTGTTCATCCGTGTCGTTGGCATGTGCGGCGTCATCAACTTGAGCCAAACGGTTTTGAATTCCTTTTGCCATTGCACTTAAAAAGTCATCTTGATTGGCGTATACGGGCGACATAGCATCTGATGTATTATTACCACACGCTGAGAGGAAAACAACGGAAAGAATAAGGACAATTATAATACGGATTCTGTTTTTCATTGCAATTCTCCTTTATTAGAATGGCACTATCAATTTAGCAAGTATACATATGGCAACATCTGTCAAGCTTTTTAAACCCAACAACACTATTGCTTAACACCGATCCAAACAGATAGCTCTGTGCTAGAGAGAGGCATGACAACAAAAGTTAAGCCATCTCTTTCTTTCGTACTTACAGTATCTTTTTTTAGCCCTTCAATTAATGCCGTACCCAACTCTTTCGCTTCATCAAATGACAGTTTTGGATCACTGGCCATAATCATGCCCATGACGGCAGTGACCCAATCATCGCCTAAAGTAACGGACCCTGCAAACATCCGAAATTCATCATCTGCATCGGGGTGTTCATCAGCACCAGTGAATAAAATAGTCACAACAGCAGTATTTCTATCATTGACATTATAGATCCAGCTAACATGGCCATCCGAGGAGCTCTTCAACGTTCGGAGATTTCGATCCATGCGCATCAAAACATCATTCAGTGCATATGTAAAGTCGGAACAACAATAGTTAAACTCCCCAGTATAAATATAGGTTGGATTATCCACATCATACGAACGAATCGGCGGGTTTTTCGGAGGTATTCCTATATTGAGATTAATAGTTACAGAATTATCGCTCCATTGGAATGCCTGCTCGGGAAGCGGCGTATAAATTGTTGCATAAGCAAGCATATACCCGAGCATCTCTTCTGAAACATGCAGACTTGCGGCCGCTTTTGTTAAGTCATTGATTGTGAACGAATACTTTCTGTTTGCTGTGTCTATTTCTCCATCTACGCAGTCTAACGCTTCAAAAGCATGGAATATCTCGCGCTCTGTCGGGTCATAGACAATGTATTCTTCGAGAGTTCTAACTAGAGCCTTAAACTCTTCATATGATTCGGGTTTGTCCTCTCCCAGAAGGATCTGGTAAAACTCACCTTCAGAACTGTTGAAAAGGGCACCATCATTTGCACATATCTGTTCCATTTTTCGCGCGACGCCATTGTAGATTGCGCACTGCGCTATCACATAGTCACCGAAAATATCACCTGCATCTTTTACCGAGAGGCGAATTCCTTTGTAACAGTATGCGCCGGCAGTATCCGTTTTCAGGTCTTTTTTCTGCAATGTAGTTGCTTTCACAAATGCTTCATATACATCAACACCAGGGCTTTTTGTCGGCTCAGGTGTTGCCGGAACTGGAGTTGGCGTGGGCTTTGGAGGAGTCGAGGTTGATTTGGGAGTCGATGGCTCTGAAGCCGATGGGGAAGGGCTATCAAGATCACCTTTGTTCCGATTATCAATAATAGAGATTCCGTTCCCGGATTGAGAATTGCCATTTTCGTCCGAAGCATTAATCGTACTACTATTACTCGTTCCGCATGCAGTTAGAGACATAGAAAACAATGCAAAGAGCAAGAGCATGGCCACCCATTTGAGAAAAACTTTTTTCATTTAATTGCCTCCTTTTTTTGTTAGTAATCATAAGTAAAAGAAACAAAAAAGCGCGCAGCCGAAGCTACGCGCCGAAAAACGCATAACTCCATTTGCCGCGACGCAATTCTTTAACATCCAAACAGGGAATGCAAAGATAGAGAATGCGTTTTTACCAAAGAAAAACGATTCCCTGTTTGGAATACAATATTGAATTGCGTCGCAAGATTATTTTAGCATACGCTTTTATTTAGCACAAGCTTTTATTTGATAATATGAATATCTATCAAGCATCGCGGTTGTGATACCGCAATCAAAAAAAGGAGCGGGTACTACACCCGCTCCAAACATAAGATGAAACCAAATTTGCCGATAAAAATAAAAAATGAGTGTCCATAACGTCTGATCCGTTATGAACACTCGAAGTGGTGCCGGTGATGCGACTCGAACGCACACGACTGAAACAGTCAAGGGATTTTAAGTCCCTGGTGTCTACCATTCCACCACACCGGCGTGTGGTATTCAATTTATCACCCCGGGAAAAAAGTGTCAAGAGGGGCGGCCGGAGCCGCCCCTCTTGTGTAAGGTCTGCGCTTATTCCACGGTGACGAGGCCGTTCTCCCCGACGGTGACGGTCATGCCGGTCTGCACGTAGTCCAGGAATTCCTGGCCCAGATCGTCCACGACGGGCATCTTGCTGTCCGTCCACACGTCGCTGAGGATGGCGCCGGAGGCGGCCAGCGAATCGATCGGCATGGAGAAAAGCATGCAGGCGGGCTGCTTGCCCAGGGCGCATACGGTGTAGAGCACCATGCCGCCGGTGGTGGAGCCGATGGTCTGCGGCAGGCACAGGGCCTTGCCGAGCATGGGCTGCTTATAGAGATCGGGATTGTTCTGATCGCCGCACTTGACGGCCTTGTCGCCGAACATCAGAGCCATCTGATAGCTGGCCAGGGTGTTGAAGCCGCCATGGCTCACGAGCGCCTCGGCGGTGCAGCCGCCGGGCACGATCACGCGTCCTTGAAACTGTTTCACGTTACGACCTCCCTCCGGTGATGATGTCCAGGATCTCCGCCTCGGTGTAGTAGCGGGCGCTGGTGTAGGTGCGCAGCTTGTTCGAGGAGGTGATGACCGCCTTGCTCTTGCAGAGGGGGTTGTTCATGTACATGAGCGGACAGATGTAGCTCACGACCACGCCGTACTTCTTCAGCCGGTAGGCGTCCATCGTCTTCTCAAACTCGCGGATCACCGGGACGGGAGCGGTGAACACCGTGGGGACGGCGACCTTGTCCCGGCCGTTTTTGCGCAGACCGTCGCCCAGGGCCTCGGTCCAGTCCTGGAGCTGCTTGAGCGTCATGTGCGGGCAGCCGACGAAGCAGAGCTGGGGCTTTGCCTCGGGCTTCTTCCAGATGACGGGGTAGCTCGCCTTGACGCGCTCGAGCTCCGCGTCGTCGATCACGTAGACCTGCGCACCCTCGCGGATGAGGGCCTCGCCCTGCTCCACGGCCTCGGGGGTCAGGTTCTCGATGTGGTACAGGCCCACGGCGCCGTTGGAGGCCGTGGCCGCGCCGAAGTCCTTGAGGTAGGTCTTGGCCTCGTCGTTGAGCTCCGTGCCGAGCCACTTGTCCAGCCCCTTGACGTAGGGGACCTCCTCCATGACCTTCATGCCTATGGCGGAGCCGAGCAACTGCGCCTCGGGCTTCTTCTCGCAGCGCACCTCCACGATCCAGCCCGCCCTGCGGCCCTCGTCGGTCAGCAGGCCGAACTCGGGCACGAAGCCCGCGATGGAGCCCATCAGCTCGATCATGCCGGAGTTGCGGTTGCAGCGCGCGCCGAGGACGGAGTTGGCGTACACGACGGCGGAGGACTCCGCCCAGGAGAGCACGTCGCCCTTCTTCGGGGTGTTGCCCACCTGGTCGAGATAGCAGGCGCAGGTGTAGTCGTCATCGTCCGTGATGCCGAGCTTGCGCATCTGCTCCTCGTAGCGCTTCTGCTGGGTGTACATGATGCGCTTGAAGACGAGGTCGTCCAGCAGCGTGGAGGGGACCTTCGGGTCGAGCGGCTTCGGGTCGGCGGTGAACTTCTGCCCGGCGGGCAGACCGGCGTCGATCAGCGTGTCGTACAGGTCGTACACCGGCTTCATGACCTCCAGACCGAAGCTGATGACGGTATGGCCGTAATCGCTCGTGACCGGGACCATGCGCTCGGCGTTGAAGGTGTCGCCGTACATGACGAGGGTCTTGACGATCTTGGCCATGACCTCGCCCTGGCTGCCGTCCAGCAGGGCCTGTTGCTCAGGGGTGAGTTTCATAGCATCGCTTCCTTTCTATCGTGTGTTTCAGTTCGCGTTCCCGTACAAGAGCCGGGCCAGCTCGGAATCCTTGTCGAGAATAATGGTCTTTTCCCCGCCGGCCATGGCGGTCTTGAGGGCGTCGAGAGAGCGGATGAAGTTGTAGAACTCCGCCTTCTCCTCGCTGTTGTAGGCCTCCTGCAGGATGGCCATGTACTGCGCCTCGCCCTCGCCCAGGATCTGGGCGGCCTGCTTTTCCGCCTCGGCCTTCATGATGGCCACCTCGCGGTCGGTGTCGTTGCGGATCTTCTGGGCCTGGGCCTCGCCCTCGGCCGTGTATCCGGCGGCGATGTTCTCGCGCTCGGAGATCATACGGGAGAACACGGCCTCCTTGTTGTCGTCCGGCAGGTCCAGCGCCTTGATCTGGGACTGGATGATCTCGATGCCGTAGACCTGGATATCTGCGTTGGCGTCGTCGGTGATGAGCGTGGTGAGGCGCTCGCCGCGGGCGGCGATGATCTCATCCTGGGTCATGGAGGAGATGATCTTTTTGAGGCTGTTGTATACGGCGGCCTCGATGCGCTCCTCCGCCCTGGCGCTCACGGCGTTGAGGGTCTGGATATACAGGGTGGGGTCCACCACGCGCCAGAGCACGTAGTTGTCGGAGATCATGGACTTCTTGTCCTTGGTGATGACGTCGGAGGCGGGGATGTCGTAGAGGATGGTGGCGGCGCTGATGCGCTGCACGCTCTGCACGAAGGGCAGCTTACACTTGAGGCCCGGCGTGTCCACGATCTTGACGATCCTGCCGAACTGGCGCACCGCCGCGTACTGCTTGGGCGGCACGGTGTAGACCGAGGCCTTGAGCAGCACCAGCAGCACCACGACGAGCACGATGCTCACGATCCGACCGATGTTCTTTTTCATAGCACGGCCCTCCTCAATGCACGAAGTCGTCCAGCGGGAGCACCGTCTGCGTGCCGCCGTCGGTGATGATGACCTTCATGTCCGGCAGCAGATCCTCCAGCGTCTCGTAGAACATGCGCTGCTTGGTGATGAGGGGATTGAGGACGTACTGCTCGAACATGGCGTTGAAGCGGGCCACCTGGCCCTCGGCCTCGGCGATGCGCGTGGCCTTCTGCGCCTCGGCGCTCTGGACGATCCGGTCGGCCTCAGCCTCGGCGGCGGGGATCTGCTGGTTCTCGTACTTGTGGGCCTGGTTGATGTTGGTCTCGGCCGCCTGCTTGGCGGTCTCCACCTCCTTGAAGGCGCGGATGATCTCCGCGGTGGGAGGCTCGGCGTCCTGCACGGTGATGTTCACTACCTGGATGCCGATGTTCTGCTCGGCCAGCTCCTCCACCATCTTCTCCTTGACCTCGGCCTGGATGGCGCTCTTGCCGGTGGTCATGGCTTCATCCACGGTGAAATTGATGACCGTGGAGCGGATGGAGGCCAGGGCCACGTTGCGCAGGATCCCCTCCGGGTCCTGGGAGTTGTACAGGTAGGCCACGGGGTCGCTGACCTTGTACTCCAGATAGAAGTCGATGTTGATGAGGTTGAAGTCCTTGGTGATCATGATCCCGTCCATGGAGTTGGTGATGTTCTGTCCGCTGGGCGAGACGGAGTAGCCGATGCCGGTGCCGTGGGTGGTGATGTCCACCTTGTGCACCTGCTGGAGCAGGGGGACCTTGAAATACAGGCCGGCGGTGTCGGTGCGCAGGACCTGCCCGAACATGGTGACCACGGCGTTCTGCTGCTCGCTCACGTTATAAAAGGAGCCGGTCAGGAGCAGCAGCACCACGAGCACCGTCACGACCGCGGGCAGCAGCCGTTTCAGATTGATCTTTACGATGGGAAACACCTTCTTTCCTGTTGCCGTTTTCCTTGCCACAATTCTAACAGGCGGCAGGGGGGAAGTCAACGCCGCAAAATGACGGAACTGTAAACAGTCCGGGGGAGGGAGGATTTGGGGGAAAGATCCGGTTGAAATTGCTGGGATTTGTGGTATAATTTATCTTTGTAATGTTATGCACGGAGGTTTTGGAACACCATGGCGAAGAAACAGTTCAAGGCTGAATCCAAACGGCTTTTGGATCTGATGATCAATTCCATATACACCAACAAGGAGATCTTCCTGCGGGAGATCATCTCCAACGCTTCGGACGCGATCGACAAGCTCTGCTACCTGTCGCTGACCGATCCGAACGTCGGGATGAGCCGCGCCGACTACCGGATCGACATCATCCTCGACAAGGAGGCGCGCACCATCACCGTGCGCGACAACGGCATCGGCATGGACCAGCAGGAGGCCGAGAGCAACCTGGGCGTGATCGCGCGCAGCGGCTCGTACAAATTCAAGGGCGAGATGGACGGCGAGACCGCCGAGGGCGAGGATCTGAGCATCATCGGCCAGTTCGGCGTGGGCTTC
>JAFUUR010000202.1 GCA_017477695.1 Oscillospiraceae bacterium
CACCACTTCCACAGGCACAGCGTCTACTGTTGGTGCGTCTATAATATCCTCCCACTCGACGCGCCCGCTTGGTAGCGCATCAGCATCTATCAGTCTCATCATCTTCTCCTTTCTCCAAAAGAGCAGTAATCATTTTCATTGCCAATCTGTATATCTAATCCAGTTTCCTCTTTATAACCGAGATGCTTGCAATATGGTTGCTCAACAACTCCGCACTCGCTCGGTTGCCAATACTTGCAATCCTTGCAACGAACGATAGGTGCTACATCTGCGGATGGAATGCTTCTAAACACTTCGTAACCTTGCATATATCCTTTGCTATCCCATATTGGCTTTATTATCCAGTACGGGTCTGTCTTCTTGATGTCAGCCATTAGTAACTCCTCCATTCACTCGCAGGCTCAGCCCAGCCCGCTCTATCGACTATGCCCTTCAGGAAGACGCGCCGCTTCCTGCTCCATGTCCGCACGTCTGCTTTGCCGATTTTGTACATCGGCACGCCCCGGCACACGTTCTCGAGGATGCCCGCCCTGTACTCGGGCTCGATGTCGAGCAGCGCACCCTCGATGATGCCGATCTCGTGCGTGATGCGTTCGCGCCTGATCGCTGCGGCTGCCGTCGGGTCGCTGGTCTTTGTGCCTCGTGGCTGGCCGTCCATCATCGGGGCCTGTGCGATCATCTCGTCGGCTTCGTGCCTCAGACGGTCGTATCCCTTCGCGAAGTGCAGCGCACGGCCTCTGAGGTCCGGAGCGTACGGCCATTTGGTCAGCTCACTCTGCATCGGTATCGCCTCCCGCGTGCTGGATCAGATCGTCGATGGCCCCGATGGTCTGCACGTACTTCATCCGACCGACATGGTCGAGACGCGGGTCTGAGATCTCCTGCCGCATCTCGTGCGCGATCCTGGCGAGGCGTGCGACATCCTGAGCCCGCACTGGGATCAACCCGACCACATTGTTCGTCAATCTGCTCTTGTCCATTAGTTCTCTGCTCCTTCCTTCAGGACGCGCCTGAACTGACTGTTCTTGCTTCCGCGCCGTTCCACGAACGTGACGGCGTTGTAGACGGCCTTCTCCGTCTTGCCGATCGCCTGTGCCAGTTCTCCACAGGTGTCAGCGATGACGAGCGGCCATTCGTACTTGTCCCTCGAGACCATCATCCAGTAATAACGGCTTCCGTGGTTCATGCCATCCTCCTCCGACGGATCAGACCCGCCCCTCGGGCTCGATCTTGTCGATGATCTGCTTCGCCATTTTCGCCGCTGCGGTCGTCACGAGCTGGATCGTCTCGGCGAGGCTCAGGATCTCCTCGAAGGCGACGCTGTCGTTGTCCAGAGCGTCCGCGTACTGTGTGCGCTCTTTGAGGATCTCTTCCTTGCGCTTCTTGACCGCGTTGGCCTCGGCTTCTTTTTCCATGATGCGATCCTTCAGATCAGCGACCTCGGCTTCGTGTTGCTGCTGCATCTTGCTGATGGTCTTCTTCAGGTCGATGTTCTCCCGGACCCTGTCCTTGAGCTCGGCCTTCAGGATCTCGATGTCCTCCTCGTTCTTCTTCCGGAACTCCTCGAACGTGTCCTCGAGTGTGTGCGCCTCGGGATGGTTTATCTCTCTGACCGTCTGTTTTTGTTTCTCCGCTGCGTTCTCGCTCGGTGTGCCCACTTTTTCTTCGACCTCCTCTTGAATCGGCTTCTGTGGCTCGATTTTCGATACTGTGACAGGCGGCAGGTTGACCTTGGTGAAGTCCCGGAACAGATCCGCGACGGTCATGATCCTCGGCCGACCGCCCGCGTGCTTCCTGGTGCCGTCTTCATTCAGCTTAACCAGCTTCACCGTCTCGTCCCCGACTTCGGTCACTCTGTACCGCTTGCCGTCCTTGTTTGCTTTGTATGTGTCATACAGGTTCACGTTTCCATTCATCTCTCCGCGTCTCCTTTTCTTAGTTGCTTTCGTCGATTATCTTTTTCCATTCATCAAAGCTGATGCCCACGTCTGCGAACTCGTCGCCCTGGGCGCCCACCACGATGATCGTGCCGAACAGGTTGAACCCCGCCACCTTGCAGTTGAACGGCATGCCGAGCGGGATATCCTCTTCATTGACGATGAGCGTGTAGCCCGGCATGGTCAGCGTCTCGATGTACCCGCCGACCGTGCGCTGCAGGTTCAACAGTGTGTTGCTGATCGCTGTCACGTGTCCGTACTCTTCGTCCGGTCTCTTGATGATGACCTTGATCTTCTGTGCCATTATGGTCTCCTTTCTCTTTCGCGTTGCTCGTCCCAGTAGCGACAGTATCCGCACCGGCGCCCGTACCACATGCCGTCGTCCGGATCAATCCACGAGACGATCCCGCTGTCCCTACAGTACTTGCATTTGTATCTGCGCTTGTCGTACTTCGCGTCGATCGCGTACAGGATGTTGCCGAACTGCATCGGGTCATTGATGTCCAGGTGTTTCTCGTCGCAGATCCTCTTCACTGCCCTGCGTGCCTTCTCGATCGGCTTCTGAAACGACTGAGCCGTCTCCTCGAGTAATACTTTGTCCATCAACTCACCCCCCACAGCTTCGCGATTTCTTCATCGAGCGCCGCGGAGTCGACCGCCTCGAGGTCAGACTCACGCGCGCGCGTTTCTTTATATTCTTCTTTATTCTTCTTTGATTGTGACCTGCCGGCTGACCCGTCCGCTGACCTGTCGGCTGACCCGTCGGCTCTCCGCCCACCTTGGAATAACGTGTAATTTTCAATGGTTATACATGTCCCGTAGGCTCTCCCGTCTGTGTGTATCATCCCATCACCCGACAGCGCATCGAGGAATCGTGTCACCTTGCCTTTGCTCCAGCGCCACCTCTTCGCGAGATAGCCGATAGATACCACAATCTCCCCGCGCTGTTGTTCAAAGGTGATCCCGTTGATACAGTTCATGCCGGTCTCCCAGTTAGCCATCAGAAGCAGATCTATCCAGGCGTGAGCGCGGTCGAACGGATCAGCGAACCACAGCCAATGTTTAGTTATTTGCCGGAACAGTTTGATGAATCCGCCCTTCACCGCTTCCTCCCTTCTTGCAATAACTTCACGATCTCCCTCGCTGCGTCCTCCGGACGAACCAGTACGAACCGCACGCCGTACCGACCGGCGACAGTCGTCATCGCCCTGTGCAGTTGCGTCCCGGTCACGGTCATGCCGTTGCCGATCCGGATGTCGCCCAGGTCGAGCAGACTGCCTTCGTGCTGGGTCTCGACCATGACGATCAGCTGACACCCTGCAGCAGCGGCCGCCTTGCACTCACGGATGAACCGGTCGCGCTCTTTTCGCGATCCGCACAGGTTGCCCGCGATCTCCTCGAGGTTTTCCTTGGTATCGACCGAGACCTCCGGCGGCAGCGCATAGTCCCCGAACGGGAGCTTGCAGCGAAGCAGATCGACCCCGAGGCTGTCGAAGCCGATGTGCTTCTGCTGGTGCTTGCCATCCTTCTGACGCGTGTCCTCGATGATAATGGCCATTAGAACGGCGTATCCTCATCGAAGGACTGATTGGTCGGCGCGGTCATGTCGACCACCGCATTCGCGCGATTTGAGGCCTCCTTGCGCTTTGTGGGACGCACGGTGTAGTTGCCGTTGAGGATGTCGACTGCCGGAAGCACCTGATCAACGACGATGCGGGTCTTCAGTTCGCCGCTGTTGCTGGTGTACTCTTCCTCGCGGGTCACGATCCCGATCCACTTGCCGACCAGGTCGCGCTCGTTCCAGTTCCACGCGAAGCCCTCGTTGCTCTTCGTCACGGCCTCGATGAAGGCCTTGAACATGCCCGCCGCCTTCTGCTTGTAGGATCTGAACATCGGAGCAGGCCAAAATCCGAAGTTGTCGTAGCAATCCTTGTGCGTGCCAGCCATGTCGCCGTCCGTGTAGTCCCACTCCACGCGCAGGTACTCCTTCTCCTTCACGTCCTCGACGTAGGTAATCTTGACGATGTACCCGCCGGGGATTTCCTTGCGACCTTCGCCGCCGTAGCTCGGTGTAATGTTGTCCCAGTTGTCGATTGTTCTCATAGCATTACCTCCTCCAGGTATTTGTCGTAGGGCATCGGCCCCGTCAGCTTCTTTGTCTCTTTGCAGTACGCGCACCGCCCGCACCGCTTCGGCTCGATCTCGTGCTTCTTAATCGCATCGAAGCGTTTGATGTAGTGCCGGACAACTTCGCCCGCGCTGTTGATCAACCAGTCGGGGATCTCGACGAGCATCAGATCCGGCGACGCCTCCTTCGTCACTGCGAGGATGTAGAACGGCAGATGCACGCCGTACTGCTGCCTCACGAGCTCGGTGTAGAAGTACGCCTGGATGTCATAGCCCCACGCCCGGATGAAGTCGAGTCTCTCGCCGTCCTTGTAGACCGGAGCAAAGTCGCGCATGCACTTCAGATCGACGATGCGGTCACTGCCCAGCACGTCGAGTTTGCCCTTGCACGGCACGCCCTCGATCTCGCCTGTGACGATCACCTGCTTCTCGCCGTCGAGGTACTGCATCGCCACCGGATCACGTTCGATGCGCTCGATCGCTGACTCGCAGACCGAGTAGGTCGCCTTCAGTTCGCCGTCTTTCTTGAAAAGCTCCGGGTGCTTGCCCCGGAACTCTTCCACGTTGCCGGTGAAGTATGCGTCGACGAACTGCCCTTGGATGAGTGCCGTCGATGCCTCCCTCACGTGCTCGCCTTCAGCTTCGGCCAGAGCGCATGCTTCGCAGTTGAGGAACGCCTTGAACTGTGACGCGCTCATGTACGGGCTCGGCTGGTAGTAGTTCTCCTGTGTCAGTTTCATGCTGCTGCCTCCGGATCAAAGTCACGGACGCGGACCGCTTCGGTGATCTCCCCGAACGCCGCGACCTTCTCGGTGTAGAGCTGGATCTTGCGGCCGGCCCAGTCCTCGATGTAGGGCGAGCCCAGCGCCTTCGCGATCGCCTTCAGGTTGGTCGTATTCAGGATCAGAGGCTTCAGCCCGCCGTCGAGATACGCGACCGCCTTCTCTTCGCGGCCCTGCGCGTTCTGTATCGTCTCCTTGCGGACCTCTTTGATCAGGACGATCATGTCCTTGCCCGCTTCGAGATCCCACGAGCCGAAGTAGTTCGTGTTGGTCATTTTCTTCCAATGCGTCTTGTGCTCTGCCATCAGTCTTCCTCCTTTGCCATAACTCCGCCGTCGATCGTCACTGTGCAGCAGTTCGCCAGGAACAGGCTCACCTCGTCCTCCAGCGTGCTCCACGGAATGAACAGCACCATCTTCTCGCCGTCCTTGCCTTCCACCGTGACTCTGTACTTCTCATATCTGCTTCTAAACGTCATCTTCATCATCTTCATCTCCTTCTGCTTCGAAGCCGTCCGCATCATACTCCCACGCCTGATCGCGTTCGCCTTCCCATTGTTTCTCCCAATACGTCATTGCTCTGCCTCCATGCCGTGCAGCGCGCCTTTCCATCTTTCAGCCAGCACAGAGACTGGCTCTGCGCGCTTGCCGAAATATGCCTCAAGACCATCACGCACGCCCCTCGCTACTGCCTTTGCAATCATTTCTTCATTCGGGTCTGCATGCATTTGCATCTCGACCTGAGCTGGTTCATCAGATGGCCCTGCAACTTCGCGCTGGATGTCTTCGTACCTGATCCGGAACTTCTCCTCGATTCTTTTGAGGCCGTCCTTGCTGAGTTCGTTGTCTCTGACTGCGCGTGTGATGTAGTCGGGATAGCGCCCGATCTCCGCGCTCGCCTCCGCCCTTGTCATGCCTCTGCGCTGGATCTCTTTGTCTAACTTTGCGCCATTGATAGCGACCTTTCTCTTTCTCCCTCTCTTTTCCATCTACTCCACCTCCTCAACTTTCGGCTCAACGATCGCCCACACTGTGAACGCGAACCCTGCAATCTTCAGGATTGTCTCCACATACGGTGCGCACAGGCCCGCACCCGCGAAGCACATGACAGCGCCCAGGGCGAGCATGATCTTGTTGCTGTATCTGATCAATGTATCCATTAGTTCTCCTCCCCTTTGATTTCGAGATTCGTCTTCTCGAAAAGTTCATAAGCATCACCAAGTGGCATACCTTCCTCTTCCGCAGCGATGTCCAGCGCCATCTGGATAACCTTCAGAACGATTGCAGAAGCACGCGCCTCTTTGTCATCAAATCCTTCACCGATTTCTTCAAAGGCGTTGAACGCTTGCATTAAATGCTCATACATCGTTCCAACCATTCCGGAAGCAACATTGCTGTAGAAGTTGACGAGATTTCCAACGCTTGCTTTGCCTACTTCCACAGACAGCATGCCATGCCCGTTCTTATTCGCTTTATAGTTGAACTCCATTAATAATCTCCTTTCAGTAGTGCACGACGTATACGGCCCGAGTCGTATCCTCGAAGCTCTCCATCGGGTCCCAGCCAATATGCAAGTCGATGATTCCCGGAGCGAATCCCCCGCGATCCTGCACCTGCACCTCGCCGATGCCCTCGATGTAGAGCACTGTGCCGAAGTCGAACTCCTCCGTCGTCGCGCATGTGTAGTACGGCACCGGCTCATAACCGCCCGCCGTCGCATAGTTTTCTCCATCGCCCTCGTAGAAGGCGTAGGCCGTGACGCGATAGTCGCCGACGTACTCCATCTCGGGCTCTGCCGTCTCTTCGATGACCGGCTCGGCTGGTTCGTCTTCCGGGATCTCCGGCACCGGTGCGGATGTCGCTGCCTGTGCCATGATCGCCGAGAGCACGATCGCCGTCAGTTTTGCGCGGATCATGTCCGCACCTCCTACTCGCTGTAGGGCTCGATGCCGAGTGCTTCACTGATCAGTCCGACCGTCTTCGCGCTCCGTATCTGCCCGCAGATCACGCCGGTCACGTAACTGTAGCCGCGCTCGATCTGCTTCGCGAGTTGCTTCCTGTTCATCCCCTGGAGGACGAGCTGCTTCTCGACTTCAGCCTGCCATTCTCTGTGCGTCATTCAAAAACCTCCCCTTTTTCGAGCTTCTCGTAGAACCAGTTGCACGCGTCGATGTCTTCGTCCGTGCCGCTCTTCGCTCGCTCGCACGCCCACCTGTGACGACTCCTGCCGTCGGTGATCGGGTACTTGAACGGGCAGTCGCCGCAGGTGTAGGTCTCACCCTTCAGGATGAATCTGTCCTTCGCGTTCTCCGGTTCCTCGAACAGTTCGTCGTAAACCAAAAACGCGCTATTGCCGTTGCCCAGGTTCCACACGATCTCGGGCTTGAACTCTCGGAGCTCTTCACACTTTGCTGTAAGAAGCTCGCCGAGTTCAGCTGCTGATCGTGCATCTAAGCCGACATAGCGCGTCGCTTTTGTACGTTTCATAATTAGGCCTCCTTTACACACGTACTTGCTATGGTAACTCCGCTGTGATAAAGTAGACCTAATAGATCAGTATTCATTTGTTGGAACTGGTTCAGGGAATTGGAAATTCTCTACCAGTTCCTTTTCTTATGATTTTAGGAACACTTATCACGTACTCAGTATAAGCCCTGCCACGCTATTATGCAAGCACTTTTTATGGTATAATTTCATAAAATTACATTTGCACAGATTGGAGGCGATAATTATGGCATTTGGTAAAAAGCCCGGCACTACAAACACCGGCAAAGTGACGATCTTCAGAGACGGCATGGTGCATGCGACCATCCAAGCACTCTCTCTTACTGCAGTTGGCGATGCATGGATAAAGGGCGACGCGCTCGACGCTACGCTCGTCAGCATCCAGGAACAAGGCGCGGAGATCCTCGCCGTCAATCCATACGG
>JAFUUR010000203.1 GCA_017477695.1 Oscillospiraceae bacterium
AGTGTTTCAAAGCCTGCAAGCTCACACGCTCGTTTTCTCCTGTGACCGGAAATGAGTTCGTATCTGCCGTCCTCTTTTTGACGGACGGTTGCCGGGGTGATAACCCCACGCTCTTTGACGCTCTCAACAAGCTGCACCATATCTTCATCGTCACGCACCTTAAAAGGGTGGTCGGGAAAATCATCTATCAGCTCTAATGGAATATCCCGGATTTTTGCGAGTTTCGCATCGTCTCTCATTTCCTGTGTTGAGAACAGGTCATCGAGCGTCGGCAGAGTGAAGTCGCTCTTTCTTCCTGCCATCGGCTAACACCTCCTTTGTCAATTCAGCGTAAGCCTTCGCCGCAGGACTGTTCGGTTCATACTTATATATGCTGACACCTTTCGACGCTACCTCTGCGGCTTTTACTGCCATAGGAATGGCTGAGTGATATATCTTTATCACGCTTCCGTAGTTTTTCCTCAGTGCGTCCGCCGTGCTTTTAGCAAGGTTTGTTCGGTTATCTACAATATTCAGTAAGATACCGTCAATCTTCAGGTTCGGATTGATATGCTGTTTGACCTTCCCGATGGTCTGCATAAGCTGTGTCATTCCTTTTGCGGGAAGGTACTGAGCCTGAACGGGGATGATTACGCTGTCTGCCGCCGCTAAAGCGTTCAAAGTTACCATACCGAGGGAAGGCATACAGTCGATCAGGATATATTCGTAATCATTCTTTACCTTATTCAGATAGGTTCTCAAAACGGTTTCACGGCTCATAGTCGTTACAAGCATCATTTCCATAGCGGACAGTTCAAGGTTTGCGGGAAGCAAATCAACATTTTCCTCGTGATGCAGAATACCGAAATGCGGGTTTCCGTTTTCTTCACGCATTATCTCGGATAACTTAGTGGTAATGGTAGTCGGCAGACTGTCATTATCTTTCCATCCGAGGCAAGTCGTAAGGTCGCCCTGGGGATCGGCATCTACAAGGAGTACCTTTTTACCTTGCTTCGCAAGCCCTATCCCTAAATTGACCGTTGTGGTCGTTTTTCCTGTGCCGCCCTTCTGATTGCAGATAGCAATGGTTTTACAGTTAGGCATTGGCTTTCCTCCTTTCGATAGATTTATAGCCGGCTGTGTTCAGACGGCTATGTATCAACGCAGTATTTGTTTTCAACACCCCCTGCGTAAAGCTGTTGCTTTGTGTGGGAAGCACATCGGTCACAGTTTGCGAAACCGTGTCATAGGAATTTCACCTCTGCCGGGTTCTCCGCCAGCTCCGTAGAGAAGTATCATTATCATTCTGACTGTCATCGCCGTATCAGGTGCAGCCTGACACTTTTACCGGGGATTCTCGCTCGCTCTATTATCAGAGGTCTTGGCGTACCCGATAAGGTGGCTCATCATCAGAACTAAAGTCCGATGTGCCTATATATTCAGTTGTCAAGGAACAGCGAAAGAGTTGCTCCTAATCGGAGTTAAGAAATAACCCTTTCACTAATTCCCACTGGGAGAAACCAATCGGCAAGGCAAAATAAAAAAATTTTTTGAAAAAATAAAAAAAGCCACCTGATCCTGAATAGGAAAAGGTGGCTGAATGAAAACACCGTATCGTAACTGAACGACACGGTGCAACTTGAATTACTTATTCGATTTGATATTTTCCTTATATATAGAGAATTTGAAAGTTCCTATTTTTCGCTTTCCTTACTTTCATAATGACTTCATCAACACCATCGGTATATTTGCCAAGCCGGATAAGCGAATTGCGTTTGTTTATAAGTGAAGAAATGATTTCTGCATATTCACGGTCATTGAGAGCGATGTAATACTTTTTGTTTTTCATAAGTGTAACCTCCTGCGTTGATTATATAATAATCCGGTCATTTTGAAAAATGTGCGTGGCAGGGAAACCCTAACACAGAATAAAAAGGGGATAAAAAGGTACAGGGTAAAACAAGTTCGAACTGTTATGAGCACTCTTTTCAATTAGCAGGATTTTTAGCACGATTTTTTGAGCGATTAGCAGGAAAGCGATTTTGATTAGCAAAAATCGAAAACTCCTGCTAATTATATTAGCAAGCTAATTGAGGGTAATGGTAATATGAACACGCAAAACGTGAGCAAAAAACAGCCTTAATTCGTCATCTATGCGAAAACACAGGCACACAAAAAATAAAGCCGAAAACCTTGTAAAATCAAGGCTTTCGGCGTTGTTTGTGGCGTCGCTAAGAGGATTCGAACCTCCGGCCTACCGCTTAGGAGGCGGTCGCTCTATCCGGCTGAGCTATAGCGACATTTATTAAATTGTATTTGTATTACCACTTGCCTTTTTTGAAAAGGCAAGTGATAAAGTAACACCTTAGGAGGCGAGTGCTCTATCCTGCTGAGCTACGTGGGCAGATCCTGAACAGCCGTCATTTTACCGCAGAATTGATGAGGTGTCAACCAATACTTGCACCGAAAAGATCCGAGCCCCCGGCCGCGGCCGGGGGCTCTTCGCTTACATCGCTTCGATCTCTTTGATGTTGTACTCGTTGCCTGTGAGCAGATAAGTGTTGCCGCTCTGGCAGTAAGGACAGATCTTGGCGTACTTCATGGTGGGATAGGTCTTTTCGCAGTTCACGCAGTAGGTGACGGCCTCGAGCTCTTCGATCTTCAGCTCAGTCTGCTGAAAATGCTCCGTCTTTTTACGGGCGTACTCCCAGAACTCCTGCAGATAACTGGGGATGATCCCGCTGACCTCACCGACCTGCAGCGTGATGGAGCCGACTTCCTTCAAGTCGTTTTCCGCCATCAGCTTTTCCACCGTGTCGATGACGTAATAGATGGTTCCGAGCTCGTGCATTACTTGTTCTTCCGGACGATGCGGATGGTCTGACGCGCGGCGTGCTTGAGCATGGGACCGACCTTATCCTCGCAGCGCACCAGGATGGAGGCCTCCGGCACGTCACGCTGCAGGTGGATGGCGTCGAACATGCACTTGGTGGTGCACAGACCGCAGCCGATGCACTTGTTCTGATCCACGACGCTCACGCCGCAGCCGAGGCAGCGGCTGGCTTCCGCCTTGACCTGCTCCTCCGTGAAGGTGAGCCGGTCATGCTCGAAGGATCGGGCCTTGGAAGCGTCGTGCAGGATGGCTTGACGGGCGGGACGGTCGAAGCTGTCCACACCGAGGACGATGTCGTTTTTATTGAACTCGTAGAACTCCCGCAGGTTACGGCCGATCGTCAGGCTCTGGCCTTCCTGTACGAAGCGGTGCAGGGATTCAGCGCCTTCACGGCCCGCGGCGATCGCATCGATAGCGAACTTCGGGCCCGTGTACACGTCACCGCCGACGAAGATATCCTTCTGCTCGGTCTGGTAGGTGACGGGATCGGCGATCGCATTGCCCTTCTTGCCGGTCTTCAGTTCGCCGATGTCGAGCGTGCCCCAATCGATGGACTGACCGACGGCTGCGAGCACAGAGTCGACCTCGATGGTCTCAAACTTCCCGGTGCCGACCGGGGAGCGGCGACCCTTCTCGTCCGGCTCGCCCAGTTCCATGATCTCCACCTTGAGACCGCAGACCTTGCCGTCCGCGCCGAGGATCTCCGCGGGAGCGTTCAGGAAGCAGAACTTCACGCCCTCTTCCTTCGCCTCGGCGATCTCCTCCTTGTCGGCGGGCATCTCGGCCTCGCTGCGGCGGTAGACGACGTAGGTCTCTGCCCCGAGACGGACAGCCGTACGGCAGACGTCCATCGCCACGTTGCCGCCGCCGATGACTGCGCACTTCTTGCCGATCAGCGGCTTTTCGCCCAGGTTGACCTCACGCAGAAAGTCGACGCCGCCGTAAACGCCCTCGAGATCCTCGCCGGGGATGCCGAGCTTGGAGCTCTTCTGAGCGCCGATCGCGACGTAGAAGCCCTTATAGCCCTGCTCGCGCAGTTGCTGGATGGTCACGTCCTTGCCGATCTCGGTGTTCATCTGGAACTTGACGCCCATCTTTTCCAGGATCTCGATCTCGCCCTTGAGCGCCGTGCGATCCAACCGGTAGCTGGGAATGCCCATGACCAGCATGCCGCCGGGGGCCGGGTTGCGATCAAAGACCGTGACGTTCACGTAGCCCATACGCGCCAGATAATACGCACAGCTGAGACCGGCGGGACCGGCGCCGATGATGGCGATCTTCTCCTCATAATCCTTATCGATCGGACGGCGGCGGATAAGCTCCGGTACGTAGCGCTCGTCGCTCTTCAGATCCTGCTCGGCGATGAACTTCTTGATCTCGTCGATAGCGAGGGCCTTGTCGATGGCGCCGCGTGTGCATGCGTCCTCACAGCGGCGGTTGCAGACGTAACCGCAGACGGAGGGGAAGGGGTTGTCCTGCTTGATGAGCTTAAGAGCGTCCAGATAGCGGCCTTCCTTGGCCAGCTTGATGTAACCCTGGATGGCGATATGTGCGGGGCACGCGGTCTTGCACGGCGCGGTGCCGGACTCGTGGCAGTTTTTGCGGTTGTCGGTGACGTAGTTCCAGTTCCACTTGTCCTCGCCCCATTTGAGACCGCTGGGCAGCTCCTGCTTGGGATATGCAACCTCACCGTTCTTGGTGCAGAGCTTCTGACCGAGCTTGGCGGCGCCGGCGGGACAGACCTCCACGCACTTGCCGCAGGCTACGCACTTTTCTTTATCCACGTGGGCGCGATAGGCGGAGGCGGACAGGTTCGGCGTGTTGAACAGTTGGCTGGTACGCAGCGCGAAGCAGACGCCCAGGTCGCAGTTGCAAAGACCGAAGATCTTGTCGACACCATCGATATTGGTGACCTGGTGGACATAGCCGTTATCTTCCGCGCGCTGGCAGATATCCAGCACCTCTTGCTTGGTGATGCGGCGGCCTTTGCCGGTCTCCACCAGATAGTCGGCATAGTCGCCGAGCCCGATGCAGCAGTCGTCCTGGATCTCGCCGGAGCCTTCGACCTTGAAACGCCTGGCGTTGCGGCAGGAACAGTAGCCAACTGAGAAGTTATCATACTTGTCCAACCAATGGGAGATGTGCTCGATGGGAAGCGACTCGCTCTGGGTTGAAATCGCTTTTTCAACCGGAATGACATGCATACCGATACCGTCACCGCCGGGAGGGATCAGGTGCGTCTTGCCGGCGAGCGGGAGGAAGGTCATTTTATTGAACTGCTCTCCGATCTCGGGATACTTGTCGAACTGCCAGCGCACCATGTTCGTCATTTCGGCTATGCCGGGGACGAAAAGCTGGACGTAATAGCGTTTGATATGATCAGGGTATTCACGGTGATACTCGACTGCGCCGGTACGCGCGGCCTTTTCCAGCAGCTCTTCCACATGCTTGGGATCCTTGCCGGTGATCTTTGCGATTTCCTCCAGGGTCTTGGGCTGGCGAAGGCCCATTTTCAGCATGATCTCGGCCTGCTCATCGCTCTCCAGCGAACGATCCAGAAGGATATACTCCGGGTCGTCCTCCGTCAGACGCTTGATGCCGAACTTATAGGGCAGGCGGTCAGTGATCATTTTACCGAGGTCAAAAAGAATCTCTCTTGCCATACAGGTCTCCTTTCGTACTTTTCTTGGGTGGAGTTATTGAATGCTGTTAATTTTTCGACCATTTAGTACATTTTAACATAATAAGAGAAAACAGTCACTATACAATTGCCATTTTGCTGATAAAAAATTGTGCAGTTTGACAAGACTAACTAATAATTTAGTCCCGCAAAAAGCGGGACTTTGGCTAACGCTTTGCATATTGTCTGCCGGTGTTGTCGATCTGGTATTCGCCCGTGAGCAGGATCTGTGAGATGGGCACGATATGATAGCCGTCGGCGAGCAGGCCCTCGATGATGCCCGGCAGGGCGTCCGGCGTGTTTTCGGCGGCATTGTGGAATAAAACGATGCTGCCGGGCTTCACGTTTTTGAGCACGCGCGTGCGGATCTCTTCGGCGGAGATGCCCTTCCAGTCGAGACTGTCCACGTCCCACTGGATCGGCTCCATGCCCATATCCCGCAAGGTGTGGATCACGTGGTCGTCGTACTCGCCGTAAGGGCAGCGGAACAGTGTCGGCCTTACGCCGGTGACAGCCTCGATCTTTTCGCTGCAGGCCGTCACGTCCGCGATGATCTGATCCCTGCTGAGAGAGGAGAAATGCGCGTGTGTCGAGGAATGGTTCATGACCTCGTTGCCGGCGTCAGCGAGGGCCTTTACGGATTCCGGATAGCGGTCGACCCAATCGCCGACGACGAAAAAGGTCGCGTTGATCCTGTACTTGTTGAGGATGTCGATCAGTGTCTGGGTATCCTCGTTGCCCCAGGCGGCGTCGAAGGACAGGGCCACGACCTTGTCGTCCCGCTGCACGGCGTAGATCGGCAGCTCACGCTGTGTTGCAGACGCGCCCACGATGGCCGGCGTGTTCACTGTCCAGAAGATCAGCGCGACGGCGAGGATCATCCCCGCAGCGGAAAGCAGGCCTTTATATTTCAGCATAAATTTTCTCACGTCGATCATGCTCATCACTCCTTTGTACAGACTATGACAAGCAGGCGTGCGATATGAGCGGAGCGCTGTGTGATCCGCGCTCGTGCCAATGAGAAAGCGTAAGCGCGCATCCGGCGGAAAACGACGACTGCTTCTCCTTGATTTGTTCATAATTATCGGATATACTGAAGCCGTCAAGGGAAGAATACCCTGACAGGAGGCGCGCATGGATACAGGCCCGTTCGAGATCGAACGCAAGTTTTTGATACGCTTTCCGGATCTTTCCTGGCTCGACGCGGAAGGCGAGCGGTCCGAGATCGTGCAGACTTATCTCTGCGCACAGCCCGGCCACACGGAGCGGGTCCGCAAACGGGAACGAGCGGGCCGCTGTGTCTATACACATACGGATAAGCAAAAGCTCACCGCTCTGCGGCGCATAGAGATCGAGCGTGAGATCACGCCGGAGGAATACGAGGCGCTTTTGCTGCGCGCAGACCCCGCGTGCCGACCGGTGAGCAAAACGCGCTATTGCCTGCCCTACATGGGACAGACGCTGGAGATCGACCTGTTTCCGTTTTGGGACGATCGCGCGTATCTGGAGATCGAATTGTGCGACGAGCGGCAGGAGCTCTCCATCCCGCCGCAGATCACCATCCTGCGCGAGGTGTCGGCCTCGTCCGCGGTATACGAATGCCGCGCTGGCCCGTGAGATCCCGCGGGACGATATCGGATGACGATGACTTATCTCTTCTCAGAAAGGTTGGATGAAATATGAAAAAGTGGATCGCTGTTCTGCTCAGCCTGCTTCTGGCTTTTTCCATGGCGGCCTGCTCTGCGGTCGACGGCCTGCAGAAGGTGGATATCCCGCCGCTCCCGGAGGTCACGGAGGAGCCGGAAGCGCCTGCCGTGACGGAAGCGCCGGAAGAGTCTCCGACGGCACTGCCCGAAATGCCGGAGGACATGGTCCCCGAGGTGGACGCGAGCCTTTCAAACCGCGTTAGCGTCAATTTCGTGACGTCGAACTACGAGGCGTTTGACCCCTCCGCCGGGATCGAGCGCATCCTGACCTTCTCCTACGTGACGCCGAAGATCCGCATCGACGGGCGTGACGCCGCGGCGGAGGCGATCAACGAGTACGTCGCCATGCTGGATGAGACCTATTACACAGGCAACGATTATGGGGATGGCTCCGCCTCGGGCTTCAACGGAATGCTGGAGCTTGCGGAGGACAACTATACCTACGCCGTCACGATGGGCGAACGGAGCCTGCCGTTGGAGTTTTCGGCTTCCCGAACCGCTCGCGTGGAGAGGATCGACAGCCGCGTGATCGATCTCGTCCTGTCCTCTTACGAGTACACGGGCGGTGCGCACGGTAATTACTGGGACAGCGCATACGTTTTTGACGCCGAAACGGGCGCGAGACTGAAGCTCGAGGATTTGAGCGAGGACGCGGAGGCGCTGCGCGCCGCGCTAGTCGACGCCATGATCCAGGCCGTCAATGACGATCCTGCGTATTATGAGTATCAGATCCCGGAGGATTTCGTCGCGCCCGAGGACTATGAGACCGCGTTCGCGGCGCTGCTGCGCGAGGGCTCCTGGTACTTCGGCAACGACGGGCTCGTCGTATTCTCCACACTCTATGAGCTCGGCCCCTATGCTTCCGGGATCACCGAGTTTACGATCGGATATGACAAGCTCAGCGGCGTGATCGACGACAAGTGGCTGCCTGCCGCGCGGGAGGGCGCCGGTGAATTCACTGTGCTTCCGCTCTCGGAGATCGAAGAGGGAAGTGTTGAGCTTCTGGACAAGGTCACGGTACGGGAAGGTCCGGAGATCTGCCTGCTGGCGGACGGTACGGTCTACGACGTCAATCTCTCCACCGTGTACTATGCGGACCGCTTTTACGAGCAGGAGCAGCTCTGGTGCAGCAGTTATATGAGCAACGCCG
>JAFUUR010000204.1 GCA_017477695.1 Oscillospiraceae bacterium
CACCAGGCCCGTGCCGGACCCGCGCACCGTCACCGGCAGCTTGTTCGCGCTCGCCAGCTTCATGATCGCCGACACTTCCTCCGTGCTCTGTACGAACACCACCGCCTCCGGCATGTGCTTGCCGTACAGCGGCATCTCGTCACGCGAGTAGTCCTCGTTGATGTCCTCTCCCAACAGGACCTGATCCGCGCCTACGATCCCTTTCAGCTCTTCCGCCAGCTCCGGCGTCAGTTTGTTGTATGCCATGTTCTCATTCTCCTTTTCGCTTTCCTTTTTTGCGTGGTAAGCTGTGGATATTATAATCCCGTTTGTGTACTCTGTAAAGGGTCCTTTTCCATATGGGCTGTTTCTGCGCACCGTTTGCCGCAAATTGCACAAACGCCGCATATTATTCTTTACGTTTCTTACAAAGGCGGGTATAATGACTATGTGATGGCGAAAAGCAAAAAAGCTTTTCGCCGCCGCCCTTGCCGTTTAGCGGCGCAGGCGGTACAAGCCCCCGGTCGTTTCCGCGGCCCGAGGCACATCATACGGATCCTGTAAGGAGGCGCGTGCGTGCAGAGGCTGATCTTTCACGTGGATGTGAACAGCGCGTATCTCTCCTGGGAGGCGGCCAGACGGGTCTCCCAGGGGCTTGACGATCTGCGCCTCATCCCCTCCGCGATCGGCGGCGATCCGGCCAAGCGCACCGGCGTCATCCTTGCAAAATCCATCCCGGCCAAGCGTTTCGGCGTCCGAACCGGAGAGCCCGTGGCCTCCGCGCTGCGCAAGTGCCCCTCCCTCGTTCTGGCCAGGCCGGATTTCCGGCTCTACGTGAAAAACTCCCGTGCCTTTGCAGACGTTTGCCGCCGTTACGCCCCCGTCGTGGAGCAGGTCTCCATCGACGAATGCTTTCTCGATATGACCGGGACTGACTATCTCTACCCTGACCCGCTGCGCATCGCCCGCACGATCAAGGACGCCGTGCGCGATGAGCTCGGCTTTACGGTGAACGTCGGCGTCAGCCGCAACAAGCTCCTTGCGAAGATGGCAAGCGACTTTGAAAAGCCCGACAAGGTACACACGCTTTATCCGGAGGAAGTCGCGCAAAAAATGTGGCCCCTGCCCGTGGGCGAGCTTTTCTCCGTCGGCCACGCCACTGCGGAAAAACTGCGCCGCGGTTCGATCCGCACGATCGGCGAGCTCGCAGCGGCGGACGTGCGCGTCGTGCAGCGGCTCGTCGGCGTGAGCATGGGCGCGCAGATCCACGCCTATGCCAACGGCGTGGACGACTCCCCCGTCGCCGCGGAGGCGGAGGCCGCCAAGGGCTACAGTATCTCCACCACGCTGGAGGACGACGTGCGTACCGCGGAGAGCGCGAAGCAGATCCTCCTCGCGCTGAGCGACAGCGTCACGGCGCATATGCGCCAGGAGGGTCGCCGCGCCGCCTGCATCGCCGTCACCATCCGCGCAAACGATTTCAAGAACCGTTCCCACCAGCGCCATCTGGAGAACACTACCGACGTCACCGACGAGGTGTACGCTGCCTCGGCCTCCCTGTTTGACGAGCTTTGGGACCGGAAAACGCCGCTGCGCCTGCTCGGGATCTCACTGACGGATATCACCGACGAGGAGACGGCGCAGTTGTCTCTTTTCCAAGATGAAAAGCGTGAGCGCGCCCGCAAACGCGACCAGGCCGTCGACGCGATTCGCCGCAAGTTCGGCTCGGATACGATCGTGCGCGGCTCCACGCTGCATTCCGCGGGATCGGTCGGGCGCAAATACCGCGCCCAGGCGGAGGACGACCGGCAGCTCCCCGGCGACGACGAGCCCTGGGATTGAAGTTTTGCTTTTCTTTTGCCGCCGGCAGCGGTATAATAGCAGTGAGGATCGCCGCGTAAACGCGGCAGAACGGAGCTTACTATGGATCAGACAAGTCTATTCGCCACCTCCGAACAAAATGCCTATTCCCTGCTGGAACCGCGGCTGCTGGAGGTGCTCGAGGCCAACTGGGCCGACACTTCCCTCCTGCGTCTGGATCCGCGCAAGAGCTATTGCTCCATCGTATACGGCAGCTCCGTCGTCGCGCGCATGAGCGCGGGCGCCACGGCAACCCTCTCCATCCTCAAAGGCCGGGAACCGATCGACGGCGCAGCGGAGGACGGCAATTTCTACAAACTCGTCCTGCCCGATCTGGCGGACGCCGTCCGCTACGCACCACAGATGCAGGAGGCGCTGCAGTCCATCCTCGACCGTGTGCCCAAGGACTTTTCCTGCTGCAGCCGCTTCCAGGCCTGCAGCGACGCGAAGGCCTGCCTGAACCCCAACAAGGATATGGCGCTGCGCTGCGGCTACCGCAAAGCTTTGCGCGCAGGGAAAGTCTATTTCGGGGAAAACCGGAACGTATGATACCGTATGATAAAAGACCGCAGGCCCTTTCCGGGCCTGCGGTCTTTACTGTATGTAGGCTTCGGCCGCGCGGGCCGTCTTCGTCAGATAGCGGATGACCTCGACGGGGTACGCCCCCGCCGCCGTCTCGCCCGTGACCATCACGGAGCTTGCGCCGTCGAGCACGGCGTTGAAGATATCGCTCACCTCCGCGCGCGTGGGTACGGGGCTGTGCTCCATGGAACTGAGCATCTGCGTCACGACCATGAAGGGCTTGCCAGCCTCACGGCAGGCCGCGGCGATGCGCTTCTGCGCGGCGGGCAGCTCCCAGAGCGGCATGGCGTTCCCGAGATCGCCCCTGGCGATCACGATCTCATCTGCTGCGGGCAGCAGCTCCGGCAGGCGCGCCATGCCCTCCGCGTTCTCGATTTTGGCAAAGAGCCGGATCTGTTCGCCGCCGTGTGCATCCAGCGTCCGGCGCACCGCCTCGAGGTCCTCCCGGCTGCGCACGAAGGGCTGCATGACGCCCGTCACGCCGAAGTCGGGCGCGGCCGCGATATGGAGCCGGTCGCTCTCCGTCAGCGGCGGCAGGGTGACCGTGCAGCCCGGCAGGGCGACGCTCTTGCGGCTGCGCAGCAGTCCGCCACGCACGACGACGGCGGCCTCGCCGGCCGATACGGCCCGCAGCAGCAGCTTCCCGTCGTCCAGCAGCAGCTCCTGCCCGGGGCGCAGCGCTTCCAGCACGGTCTTCGGCAGCGGGAGCCCGCCCTCACCGAGGCGCACGCGCTCCCCCGTTTTCAGCTCCAGGGGCGCCGCCAGCGCGCCGACGCGCAGCTCCGGCCCCTGCATATCGATCAGCAGCTTGACAGTAACGCCGCTGTGTGCAGCGGCCGTGTGCAGCGCTTCGATCTGCGGCCGCGCCTGCTCCAGCGTCACGTGTGAGAGATTCAGCCGCACGCCTGTCATCCCGCTCAGCAGCATCTCTTTCAGTATTGCCGTCTGCGCGCAGGCGGGTCCCAGTGTTCCGTAGATCTCGACCATTCGTCCCCTCTTCCTCTCTTTGTTCTCTCTCGCTGAGCGTAGCATTTCCCGGGGAAAAAATCAACTGCGGATCTGTATTTTACAAAAGTCCGGGGCCGTGCTATAATGAGCAGCGCATAGCGAACAAGATCGTACGGTATCCCGTATTTGTCAGGAGGAACTATCATGCCAGTAGTCGGATTCATCGGAACGGGCAGCATGGGGGGCGCGCTGGCCCGCGCGGCCGCCAAGGTCGAAGCAAACAGCTTGCTTTTAGCCAATCGCCACCCGGAGAAGGCCCAATCGCTCGCGGCGCAGATCGGCGGCAGCGTTGTGAGCAACGCGGAGGTGCTGCGGCGGGCGGATTACGTTTTTCTCGGCGTTAAACCCAAGATGGTCGCCGGCGTTCTGCGGACGGGGCTCCCGGCGCTGAAGGAGCGCAGCGAACCGCCCGTGCTGGTCAGCATGGCTGCCGGCGTGGAGATCGAGACGCTGCGCGAGCTGACCGAGAACCGCTGCCCGATCGTGCGAATCCTGCCGAATATACCCGTCTCCGTCGGAGCGGGCGTCACCTTCTACACCGGCAGCGAGGATCTGACGGAGCAGCAGCTTGAGGGTTTCCTGCAGATCCTGCACTGCTCCGGCGAGCTCGTCGCCATGGAGGAGGAGCTGTTCGACGCAGGCTCTGCCGTGGCCGGCTGCGGCGGAGCGTTCGTCTCGCTCTTCATCGAAGGCCTGGCCGACGGCGGTCTGGCCTGCGGCCTGCCCAGGAAGCAGGCCTACGTGCTGGCAGAGCAGATGGTCTACGGCGCGGCCAAGTGGCTGTTGGAAAACGGCGCACTGCCCACCGAGCTGAAGGATGCGACCTGCTCCCCCGGCGGCACGACCATTCGCGGCGTTCGCGCACTCGAGCAGGGCGGTCTGCGCAGCGCGGCCATGGAGGCTGTGATCGCCGCCTACGGCGGGCTCGACTGAGCCGAAGCGTCAAAAAAGATCCGCACACGGTTTCGTGTGCGGATCTTTTTTGTGATGCGGATCAGAGCGCGTTGGTCTTGCTGACCAGAGCGGAGAGATCCACGTATTCCTCGGGAGCCGCGCTGATGCTCTCGTCGGTCTCCTCCTGGAAATCGCGATAGACGGACAGGCCGGAGCCCGCGGGGATCAGCTTGCCGATGATGACGTTTTCCTTCAAGCCGACCAGATGGTCCACCTTGCCCTTGATGGCAGCGTCGGTGAGGACCTTGGTGGTCTCCTGGAAGGAGGCCGCCGAGAGGAAGCTCTCCGTCGCCAGGGAGGCCTTGGTGATACCCATGAGCAGCTGGGTGTAGGTGGCCAGGCTCAGTCCCTCCTCGCCGGCGTCGATGCGCTCCTGGATCTTGCGGTTGGCGTCCTTCATCACGGTGATATCCACCGTCGCGCCGGAAAGCAAATCGGTGCTGCCGGCATCCTCGACGCGGACCTTTCGCATCATCTGGCGCACGATGACCTCGATGTGCTTGTCGTTGATATCGACGCCCTGCTGGCGGTAGACCTTCTGGACCTCGCTCGTGATATAGCTGCGCACGCCCTGACGGCCGAACTCATCATCGTCGATACCGCGGATGCGGAGCACGTCGTGCGGATTGAGCGCGCCGGAGGTCAGCTCCTGGCCGCGGTCGACGTGGTCGCCGTTGTGCACCAGGATGCCGGCAGAGTGCGGCACAGTGTAAACGTTGGTGCTGCCCTCTTCCTCGTTGGTGACGGTGATCGCGTACATGACGCCCTTCTTCGCCTCCTCGATGGAGACGGTGCCGGAGCTCTCGGACAGGATCGCCATCTTCTTGGGCTTGCGGGCCTCGAACAGCTCTTCGACACGGGGCAGGCCCTGGGTGATATCGTCACCCGCGACGCCGCCGGTGTGGAAGGTACGCATGGTCAGCTGTGTGCCAGGCTCACCGATGGACTGCGCGGCGATGACGCCGACGGCCTCGCCCGCGTTGACGGGCTTGCCGATCGCGAGGTTGATGCCGTAGCACTTGGCGCAGACGCCGGAACGGGCCTCGCAGGTCAGCACGCTGCGAATGAAGACTTTGTGGATGCCGTGGCTCTCGAGGACCTCCGCGTCCTCGGGCATGAGCATGTGATCCGTGCCGAAGAGGAGCTCTCCGGTCTCGGGATCGGTCACGGGGGCGGCCGGGAAGCGGCCGTGGATCGCGGTGCCGAAGGTCTCGACCAGCTGGCCCCTGTCGTACACGGCGGAGGCCCAGACGCCCTCGGTCGTGCCGCAGTCGCTCTCGCGGATGATGACCTCCTGGCAAACGTCGACCATGCGGCGGGTCAGATAACCGGAGTCCGCGGTACGCAGAGCGGTATCGGCCATGCCCTTACGGGCGCCTCTGGTGGAGATGAAGTACTCCAGAACGGACAGGCCCTCGCGGAAGTTGGACTTGATGGGGATCTCGATGGTCTTGCCGGCGGTGTTGGCCATCAGGCCGCGCATACCGGCGAGCTGACGGATCTGGTTCATGGAGCCGCGGGCGCCGGAGTTTGCCATCATGTAGATGGGGTTGAACTCGTCCAGGCCGCTCTGCAGGGCGTTGGTCACGTCCCGGGTGGTCTTCTCCCACTCCTGCACCACCAGGCGGTAGCGCTCGTCGTTGGTGATGAAGCCGCGCTTGTACTGATTCTCGATCTTGATGACCTTCTTCTGGGTCTCGTCGATGAGCTCCTGCTTGGCGGAGGGGACCGTCATATCCGAAATGGAGATGGTGATGGCGCCCTTGGTGGAGTACTTGTAGCCCAGAGCCTTGATGGAGTCGAGCACCTCGGCGGAGATGGTGAAGCCGTACTTCTGGATGCAGCGGTCGATGATGTCGCCCAGCTGCTTCTTGCCGACCTGGAAGCTG
>JAFUUR010000205.1 GCA_017477695.1 Oscillospiraceae bacterium
GATTTAATCTCACCAAGTCCGGTAAGGTCAAGCGCGCACACGCTTACAAGAGCCATATCCTCACCAAGAAGACCACCAAGCGCGGCCGTCGCCTGCGCGATGTGGCTTACGCCGATGTCACCAACGCGGCTACCATCAAGAAAATGATCCCTTACAAATAAGGGAAGACGCGATATAGGAGGATAAACAAATGGCAAGAGTTAAAGGCGCGATGATGACCCGCAAGCACAGAAACAAGGTTCTTGGTCTTGCAAAGGGTTACTGGGGCAACAAGTCCCGTCACTATAAAATGGCCAATGAGCAGCTCATGAAGTCCGGCCGCTACGCTTACGTCGGCCGCAAGCAGAAGAAGAGAGACTTCCGCAAGCTGTGGATCACCCGCATCAGCGCGGGCTGCAAGATGAACGGCCTGAACTACTCCACCTTCATGCACGGCCTGAAGCTGGCCGGTGTCGATATGAACCGCAAGATGCTCTCCGAGACTGCGATCCACGATCCCGCCGCCTTCACCGCCCTCTGCGACATGGCGAAGGCCGCCGCGAAGTAAGCGCGCGTCATCTGTCATACGAGACCGCCGCACCGTTCGGTGCGGCGGTCTTGGCTTTTTCCAGTTATTCTTGCTTGCCTGCGGCGCGCGCGTGGTGTATGATAACGGCATGGAAAACACCGGTACGCAAAAACGCGGCCTCGCCGCCATCTTCCGCCTGTGCCCGGCGCGGCACGCGCTGCTCCTGGTCAGCGCGCTCGTCGTCGTCCTGCACCTGCTGACCCGCGGCAGCCACGCGCTCAACGCCGCGCTCTCGCAGCGCTTCGTGCGCCCGGTGCACCGTGCGCTGAGCACGCTGTGCGCCCGCGTGCCGTTTTCAGTGGCGGAGGTGCTGCTCGGCCTTGCCGCAGCGGGACTTGTAGTTTACATAATCTTATCCGTTGCCAGGGTGATCCGCAGACCGAACAAGGGGAGACAGGTTTACATAACAATTATGACCCTCGCGGCCTTCGGCCTTGCGGTCTACGCGGGCTTCTGCCTGCTCTGGGGCGTCTATTATTACGGGGACGATTTTGCCTCCGCGAGCGGCCTGGAGGACGGGGCGGTCTCCACGGAGGAGCTGACCGCCGTGACGGAGTACTTCGCCGCGCTGGCAAACGCATACGCCGCGCAGGTGCCGCGGGATGAAAACGGCGTCTGCGCGACAGACCGCGGCGCGGTGCTCGCGCGCTCGGCGGAGCTGTATGAGCAGACCGAGCGGCAGTTTCCCTGCCTTGCGGGGCCGCCGCTGCGCGCCAAAGGCGTGTACTTTTCCCGGGTCATGAGCTATACGGATTTCACCGGCTTTTTCTTCCCCTTCACGGCGGAGGCCAACGTGAACACGGACTTTCCACCGAGCCTCTTCGCCGCCACCGTCGGGCACGAGCTCGCCCATCAGCGCGGCGTGGCCAAGGAGCAGGAGGCGAATTTCGTCTCCGTGCTGGCCTGTCTCAACTACGGGCAGGCGGACTTCGTCTATTCCGCGGCCTTGCTGGCCTACACCCACCTCGGCAACGCCCTGTACACGGCCGACCGCGAGGCCTGGGAGCGGGTCTACGATAGCCTGGACGAGGCGGTGCGGCTGGACTTCGCGGCCAACCGCGCCTACTGGCGGCAGTTCGACACCCCGGTGCAAGCCGTGTCCAACACGGTGTACGAGGGCTTTCTGCACAGCTATGACCAGGTCCTCGGCCTGCGCAGCTACGGCGCCTGTGTGGATCTGCTGGTGCATTATTACTATGACGACGCCCTCGCGGCACGCGGCTGAAGCGGCAGCGAAAACGGCCGGCTCCTTTCGGAGCCGGCCGTTTTCGTTTCTGCGGATACTGCGGGGATCAGTCGTTGCCGCGGGTGGCGCGCAGCGTCACGTCGTGGTAGCCGCCCTCCACGATGCTGGTGGAGGAGACGACGGTGAGGCGGGCGTTCTTCTGCAGGTCGGGGATATTGGTCACGCCGCAGTTGCACATGGTGGACTTCACCTTGTACAGGCTTTTGGCGACGTTGTCCTGCAGGCTGCCGGCGTAGGTGACGTAGGAGTCCACGCCCTCCTCAAAGGCGAGGCTGTCCTTGCCGCCGAGGTCGTAGCGCTGCCAGTTGCGCGCGCGGTTGGAGCCCTCGCCCCAGTACTCCTTGACGTACTGGCCGTTGATCATCAGCTTGGGCGTGGGGGACTCGTCGAAGCGGGCGAAGTACCGGCCGAGCATCACGAAGTCTGCGCCCATGGCGAGCGCGAGGGTGATGTGGTGATCCTGCACGATGCCGCCGTCGGAGCAGACGGGGACGTACACGCCGGTCTTCTCAAAGTACTCGTCGCGCGCCTGGGCGACCTCGATCAGCGCCGTGGCCTGGCCGCGGCCGATGCCCTTCGTCTCGCGCGTGATGCAGATGGAGCCGCCGCCGATGCCGACCTTTACGAAGTCCGCCCCGGACTCGGCCAGGAAGAGGAAGCCCTCACGGTCGACGACGTTGCCCGCGCCGACCTTGACGCTGTCGCCATAGCGCGCGCGGATGAAGTCGATGGTCTTCTTCTGCCAGACGGAGTGGCCCTCGGAGGAGTCGATGCACAGCACATCCGCTCCGGCCTCGATGAGCGCGGGCACGCGGCGCTCGTAGTCGCGGGAGTTGATGCCCGCGCCGACCATATAGCGCTTCTGCTCGTCCTGCAGGCTCAGGGGGTGCTCCTTGTGCTCGGCGTAGTCCTTGCGGAAGACGAAGTAGAGGAGATGGTCGTCCGCGTCCACGATGGGCAGGGTGTTGAGCTTGTGATCCCAGATGATGTCGTTTGCCTCTTTGAGCGTGGTCTCCGCGGGAGCGGTGATCAGCTTGTCGCGCGGCGTCATGAAATCGCGCACGAGCGCGTCCGTGCTCATGCGGGTCACGCGGTAGTCGCGGCTGGTGACGATGCCCAACAGCTTGCCGTTGGGTGTGGCGTCCTCGGTGATGGCCACGGTGGAGAAGCCGTTTCTGGCCTTGAGCGCCAGCACGTCGCCCAGCGTGGCGTCGGGCGTGAGGTTCGAGGCGCTGACCACGAAGCCGGCCTTGTGGTTCTTCACGCGGCGGACCATGGCGGCCTCGTCCTCGATGGTCTGCGAGCCGTAGATGAAGGACATGCCGCCCTCCTTGGCGAGGGCTACGGCCATGGTGTCGTTCGAGACGGACTGCATGATGGCCGATACCATGGGGATGTTGAGGCAGATGGGGCACTCCTCCTGCCCGCGGCGATACTTGACGAGGGGCGTGCGCAGGGAGACCTTGTCGGGCACGCAGTCCTCCGAGGTATAGCCGGGGATCAGCAGGTATTCGTTGAACGTGCGGGAGGGTTCAGAGTAAAAGTAAGCCATGGTGCACCTCTCTTATCTAAAATATTTTACAGCACTGCGGAACAGACCCATGTCGTATTTGCCGGGGACGTTGGCGTAGAGGCGGCCGCCGATACGCTCGCTGTGGCCCATCTTGCCCAGCACGCGCCCGTCGGGGGAAGTGATGCCCTCCACGGCCCAGACGGATCCGTTGGGATTGAACGCGGTATCCATGGTCGGCCTGCCGTCCAGATCCGCGTACTGCGTGGCGATCTGACCGGCGTCGGCCAGCTGCCGCACGAGCGCCTCGCTCGCGAGGAAGCGGCCCTCGCCGTGCGAGATCGGCACGCTGTATACCTCGCCCACGCGCGTCTCGGCGAGCCAGGGAGAGAGATCGGAGCAGACGCGCGTGCGCACGATGCGCGACTGGTGCCGGCCGATGGTGTTGTAGCTCAGGGTCGGGCAGGTCTCGTCCGTGTCGAGGATCCTGCCGTAGGGCACGAGGCCCAGCTTGATGAGCGCCTGGAAGCCGTTGCAGATGCCGAGCATCAGCCCGTCCCGGCGCTGCAGCAGCGCCTCGACCTGCTCCTTGACGGCGGGGTTGCGGAAGAAGGCGGTGATGAACTTGGCGGAGCCGTCCGGCTCGTCGCCGCCGGAGAAGCCGCCGGGGATCACGACGAGCTGCGCCTGCGCGAGGGCTTCGGCAAAGCGCTCCACACTACGGGCCACGTCGTCCGCGCTCAGGTTGCACACCACCTGGATCTCCGCGTCGCAGCCCGCGTCGAGCAGGGCGCGCTGCGTGTCGTATTCGCAGTTGGTGCCCGGGAAGACCGGGATGAGCGCCTTCGGCCGGGCGAGCCGGACCGCCGGGGCCGCCTTGCGCGCGGCCGTAAAGGCCGGGGCGGGCGGCGTCTGCGCGCCCTCGTCCACCCGCGTGGGATAGACCTTTTCCAGCACGCCGTCGTTGATGGCGAGCAGCTCCGCGATCGAGGCGGCGTCGCCGCCGATCGTGACGGTCGGCTCCGCCTTGGTGCGGCCGAGCAGCAGCGCGTCCGCGCAGTCCTCGTCCAGCTCCGCTACGATCGCGCCGGGCATGGGCGCGTACCAGTCGAGCCCGTCCACCTGCGCCTCGAAGCCGATCTCATTGCCGAAGGCCATGTTCATGACAGCCTCTGCGAGGCCGTGCTGCACGGCCCAGGCCGCGCGCACCTTGCCCGCCCGATGCAGCGCCTGCAGGCGCTCCCAGGCGGCTTTCGTCTCCTCGGGGCTGTCCCCGCGGAAGAGGCAGACCGGGTGCCCGGCCTCCTTGAACTCAGGGGAGAGCAGCTCGCCCGCCTCGATGGGCGCGATGGCGAAGGAGATGAGCGTGGGCGGCACGTCCAGGTCGAGGAAGCTGCCGGACATGGAGTCCTTCCCGCCGATGGCGGCGGCGCCCAGCTCGAGCTGCGCGTCCAGCCCGCCGAGCAGCGCCGCGAAGGGCTTGCCCCAGCGCGATGGCTCCGTGCGCAGCTTTTCAAAGAACTCCTGGAAGCTCAGATAGGCTTTCTTATAGTCCGCGCCCGCGGCCGCCAGAGCGGCCATGGAGAGATACACGGAGGCGTGCGCGCCGCGGTAGCAGTCCGCGGAGGTGAGCTCCGGGTCGAAGCCCCAGGCCATCACGCTGCCGTTGTCGGTGTGATGACCGGGCAGCACCGGGAACAGCGCCGCCATGGCCTGCGCGGGCGTGCGCTGCGTGCGCCCGCCGAAGGGCATGAGCAGAGAGCCCGCGCCGATGGTGCTGTCAAAGCGCTCCACCAGCCCGCGCCGTCCGGCGCAGGCGAGGCTGCCCGCCATGCTGCGCAGATCGGTGCCCGCGGTGTGCGCGGGGGCGTCCGCTGCGTGTGCGGGGATATAGACGCTGCTGTGCTTCACAGCGCCGTTGGTGTCGATAAAAGCGCGGGAGAGGTCGGCGATGCTGCTGCCGCGCCACTGCATGACCATGCGCGGCTCCTCCGTGACGACCGCCACGGGGTAGGCCTCGAGGTTCTCGCGCGCTGCGGCGGCGATAAAGGCCTGCGCGTTCTCCGGCGCGACCACGACGGCCATGCGCTCCTGCGACTCGGAGATGGCGAGCTCCGTGCCGTCCAGTCCCTCGTACTTCTTGCGCACGGCGTCCAGATCGATGCGCAGGCCCTCGGCAAGCTCGCCGATGGCGACGGACACGCCCCCCGCGCCGAAGTCGTTGCAGCGCTTGATGAGGCGGGTCACCTCACCGTCGCGGAACAGGCGCTGGAGCTTGCGCTCCTCGGGGGCGTTGCCCTTCTGCACCTCGCTTGCCATGGTGCTGAGGGATTTGAGATTGTGGCTCTTGGAGGAGCCCGTCGCGCCGCCGATGCCGTCGCGCCCGGTGCGTCCGCCCAGAAGGATGATCATGTCTCCCGCCGCGGGCCGTTCGCGCACGACGTTTTCCGCCGGGGCCGCGGCGACGACCGCGCCGCACTCCAGGCGCTTGGCGATATAGCCCTCGTGATAGACCTCGGCCACGTGTCCGGTGGCGAGGCCGATCTGGTTGCCGTAGGAGCTGTAGCCCGCGGCCGCGGTCTGCGCCAGCTTCCTCTGGGGGAGCTTGCCCGGCAGCGTCTCGGCCAGAGACTTGCGCGGATCTCCGCCGCCGGTGACGCGCATCGCCTGATGGACGAAGGCGCGCCCGGACAGAGGATCGCGGATGCACCCGCCGATGCAGGTGGCCGCGCCGCCGAAGGGCTCGATCTCGGTCGGGTGGTTATGCGTTTCGTTTTTGAACATCAGCAGCCAGTCCTCCGGCTGCCCGTCCACCGTGATGGGGACGCGGATAGAGCAGGCGTTGATCTCCTCGGACTCGTCCAGCTCCGGGAGCAGGCCGCGCTTTTTGAGCGTCTTGGTCCCGATGGTGGCGACGTCCATCAGCGTCTGCGGTCTGGCTGCGGCCTTTTCCTCGCCGTAGACCTCCACGCGCGCTGCGAGATAGCGCTCGTAGGCGGCGCGCACGGCCGGATCCTCGATCTCGACGGCGTCGATATGGGTGGAGAAGGTCGTGTGGCGGCAGTGGTCGGACCAGTACGTGTCCACCACGCGGATCTCGGTGATGGTGGGCTGGCGCTTTTCCTCGTCGCGGAAATACGCCTGCAGGAATTTGAGATCGTCCAGATCCATCGCGAGCCCGAGCCTGTCGAGCAGCGCCGCGAGGGCGGCGCCGTCCATCTCCGTAAAGCCCTCGACGGTCTCGATATCCGCCGGGCGCGCGTAGTCGATGCGCAGCGTCTCCGGCTTTTCGAGCGCGGCCTCGCGGCTCTCCACGGGGTTGATGACGTAATGCTTCACGGCTTCGATATCCGCCGCGCTGATTTCGCCGTAGAGCGCGTAGACCCTGGCCGAGCGCACGGTGGGCCGGTCGCCCGGGTGCAGCATCTGGATGCACTGGGCGGCGGAGTCCGCCCGCTGGTCGAACTGCCCGGGCAGAGGCTCCACGGCAAAGACGCAGGCCGCGTCCCCGAGCGAGGCCTCGTCACTGACGTGGTCGAGCTGCGGCTCGGAGAAGACGCTGCCCCGCGCGTAGGCGAAGAGCTCCGCGCTGACGTTCTCCACGTCGTAGCGGTTGAGCACGCGCACGGCGGTCAGCCCCCGGATACCCAGGAAGTCTCTGCAGTCGGAGAGCAGGGAGGCCGCCTCCGGCGAGACGCCGGGCTTCTTTTCCACAAATACGCGGTAGACCATATTCAGCCCTCCAGTACGGCCAGCGCCCGCCGGCCGATATCGCTGCGCATGAACGCCCCCTCGAAGCGGATGCGGCGCGCAGCGGCGTAAGCGTCGTCCAGCGCCTGCCGCAGCGTGTCCGCCGTGGCGGTCACGCCCAGCACCCGCCCGCCGGAGGTGACGAGCCCGCCGGGTAAGAGCTTGTCGCCCGCGTGGTAGACGGTGACGTTGGTAGGCAGGTCATCGGGGATGGCGATGGGCTTGCCCTTTTCATACTGCACGGGATAGCCGCCCGAGGCGAGGATCACGCAGGCCGCCGCGCCGTCGGACCACTCGACCTGAACGCGGTCGAGCGTCTCGTTTTCCACAGCCTGCATGATCGTCAGCAGATCCGTCTTGAGCAGGGGGAGCACCACCTGGGTCTCCGGATCGCCGAAGCGGCAGTTGTATTCGATGACCATGGGGCCCTCCGGGGTGAGCATCAGCCCGAAGTACAGGCAGCCCTTGAAGGGGCAGCCCTCCGCCTGCATGGCGCGGATGGTCGGCAGGAAGATGCGCTCCATACACGTCTGCGCGATCGCCTCCGTGTAGTAGGGGTTGGGCGCGACGGTGCCCATGCCGCCGGTGTTAAGGCCGGTGTCGCCGTCGCCGGCGCGCTTGTGATCCATGGAGGAGACCATGGGCCGGATGGTCTTGCCGTCGGTAAAGGCCAGGACGGAGACCTCGGGCCCCGTGAGGAAACGCTCGATCACGACGCGGCTGCCCGCGTCGCCGAAGGCGCGCTTCTCCATGATCTCGGCGACGGCGGCGCGCGCCGCCTCGAGGTCCTGGCAGATCAGCACGCCCTTGCCCAGGGCCAGCCCGTCCGCCTTGACGACGATGGGGTACTTCGCCCCCTCCAGATAGGCCAGCGCCGCGGCAGGATCGTCGAAGACCTCGTAGTCCGCCGTGGGGATGCCGTATTTTTTCATCAGGTTTTTCGCAAACACCTTGCTCGACTCGATGCGCGCGGCCTTGGCGTCCGGCCCGAAGCAGGGGATGCCGAGCGCGTGCAGCCTGTCGACGCAGCCGAGGGCCAGCGGGTCGTCCTGCGCGACGACGGCAAAGTCGATATCGTGCGCGCCCGCGAAGTCCACGATCCCGTCAAGCTCCTTGGCGCCGATGGCCACGCAGTCCGCGTCCTCGGCGATGCCGCCGTTGCCGGGCAGACAGAAGATCAGGCGGACGGCGTCGTTCTCGCGCAGCTTTTTGATGATGGCGTGTTCGCGGCCGCCGCCGCCCACAACCAGAACGTTCATATTCTTTCCTCCCCGTGGATCAGTGATGGAACAGGCGGATGCCGGTGAAGCACATGCACATGCCGTACTTGTCGGCCGTTTCGATCACGTTGTCGTCGCGGATGGAGCCGCCCGGCTCCGCGATATACTGCACGCCGGACTTGCGTGCGCGCTCGACGTTGTCCCCGAAGGGGAAGAACGCGTCACTGCCGCAGGTCACGCCGGACTGCGTAGCGATCCAGGCCTTTTTCTCCTCCGCCGTCAGCACCTCCGGCCGGACCTTGAAGATCCGCTGCCAGGCGCCGTCGGCGAGCACGTCCTCGTATTCGTCCGAGGTGTAGATATCGATGGCGGTGTCCCGGTCAGGACGGCGGATCCCGTCCACGAACTGCAGGCCCAGCACCTTCGGATGCTGGCGGAGATACCAGTTGTCCGCCTTGCTCCCGGCGAGGCGGGTGCAGTGGATGCGGCTCTGCTGCCCGGCGCCGACGCCGATGGCCTGCCCGTCCTTCACGTAGCAGACGGAGTTGGACTGGGTGTACTTGAGCGTGATGAGCGCCACGATCATGTCGATCCTCGCCTGCGCGGGCAGATCCTTGTTCGCGGTGACGATGTTGCCGAGCAGCGCGTCGTCCACGCGCAGATCGTTGCGCCCCTGCTCGAAGCTCACGCCGAACACGTCCTTGCGCTCCTGCGCGGCGGGCACGTAGGCGGGGTCGATCTGCACGACGTTGTAGTTGCCTTTTTTCTTGGTCCGGAGGATGGCCAGCGCCTCCTCGGTGTAGCCCGGCGCGATGATCCCGTCCGAGACCTCGTCTTTCAGATAGGCGGCGGTTGCCGCGTCGCACGTGTCGCTGAGCGCCGCCCAGTCCCCGTAGGAGCAGAGCCTGTCCGCGCCGCGGGCGCGGATATAGGCGCAGGCGATGGGCGAGAGCTCCGCGCCTTCGGCCACGAAGTAGATCCGCCGGTCGGTCTCGCTGAGCGGCAGGCCCACCGCGGCGCCCGCGGGGGATACGTGCTTGAACGACGCCGCGGCCGGCAGGCCGGTCGCCTCCTTCAGCTCGCGCACGAGCTGCCAGGAGTTGAACGCGTCGAGGAAATTGATGTAGCCGGGGCGGCCGTTGAGCACTGTGACGGGCAGCTCGGAGCCGTCCTTCATAAAGATGCGGGCGGGCTTCTGGTTGGGATTGCAGCCGTATTTTAGTTCAAATTCTTGCATGGTGTCATCTCCGTTCTGCCGCGCTGCACATATCCGGCAGCCAGGCGCCCCGTGCGGCGGCGGGCGCTTTGGCGGGGGGTCGATCGGCGCGTATGCACGTCAATCACCCAGGTTCTTGTTGAAGAGCTTCACTTCGCCCTTGACGTTCGCGTAAAGGGAGACCTTGTTGTCGGCGTTGAGCGCGGCCCAGACGGCCTCCGGCTCTGGCATGTCGATCTCCAGCGGCTCGCCCGCGAAGCTCGGCAGGGGAGAGCCGTCGCCCCGATAGGTGCTGAGGAAATAGCCCCGGCCCTCGTCGCAGCCCTCGTAGCAGAAGAACTCCCGCAGGCAGCGGCCGCCGACGTGCTTGAGGATGGCGAGCTCAAAGCTGCCGTCGCCGTAAAGCATGGCGGAGATGCGCGGGGTGAAGTTCGGCTCGTCCGGCTCATACGCGCGCGTCATCAGCGCGCGGCGAAAATCGCCGGCGTCGCGGATGGTGTCCGTCTGGTCGCCGTTCGTGACGATGAGGCCCTGCGCGGTGCGGCGCACGGGGTGGTAGATGATGAGGCTGGGATCCTCCATCCTGGAGGGGTCGTGCGCCTCGGTGCGGATGCTGTCCTCCGTCAGAGAGAAGATGCGGTTGCGGCTGTTGGCGCTGCGGCCCATGATGAAGTAATAGACCCGGTCCTTGCCCACGGCGATGCCGCGGCCGGGGTAGGGATTGTTTTTCAGAAAATCAAGAAAGTCCGTCATTGTGCTTCTCCTTTACGATCTCTGCGGATACCAGCTCTGCCGCCTGCGGCAGCAGCAGCCACTCCGCCTGCTCCATGACCCTGCGCTGCAGGATCTCCGGCGTGTCGCCGGGCTCGACAGGCACGGCCTTCTGCAGGAGGATCTGCCCGCCGTCGGGGATCTCGTTGACGAAGTGCACCGTCGCGCCGGTGACCTTAACGCCGTAGGCGAGCGCCGCCTCGTGCACGCGCAGACCGTACATGCCCTTCCCGCAGAAGGAGGGGATCAGCGAGGGGTGCACGTTGAGGATGCGCCGCTCGTAGCGCGCGGTAAAGTCCGCGCTGAGGATGCTCATGAAGCCCGCGAGGATGACGAGGTCGACCCCGTGTTCTTCGAGCGCGGCGAGCAGCGCCGCCTCGAAGGCTGCCTCGCTGCCGCATTCCCTGCGCGTGATCGTGCGCGCCGGGATCCCGGCGGCCGCGGCGCGCTGCAGCGCGTAGGCGGAGGGATTGTTGGACACGACCAGCACGATCTCCCCGCTGTGCAGGACGCCGGCCCGCTGCGCGTCGATGAGGGCCTGCAGATTGGTGCCGCCGCCGGAGACCAGCACGGCCAGCCGCGCCCGGCTCAGCATAGCCGCACCTTTTCCTCGCCCGCGGCTATCTCGCCGAGGACGTAGGCCTCGCAGCCCGCGCCGCGCAGGGCGGCGAGCGCGTCGTCCGCGCTTTCGCGGGAGACGACGGCCGTCATGCCGACGCCCATGTTGTAGGTGTTGTACATGTCCCGCTCGGGGATGCCGCCCAGCTCCTGCAGGAGCGGGAAGACGGCGGGGGTGCGGATGGCGGCCTTCTCGACCTTCGCACAGAGCCCGTCGGGGATGGCGCGGGGGATATTCTCGTAGAAGCCGCCGCCGGTGATGTGGCTCAGGCCGCGCACGTCCGCCGCCGCGAGGGCGGCCAGCACGGGTTTGACGTAGATCTCCGTCGGCGTGAGCAGCACCTCGCCGAGGGGCTTGCCCAGCTCATCGTAGACCTTGCCGAGGTCGGCGTGCTCCACGTCGAAGACCTTGCGCACCAGCGAGTAGCCGTTGGAGTGCAGACCCGAGGAGGGCAGCGCCAGGATCACGTCGCCCGGGCGCATGCGGGCGTTGTCGAGGATCTTCGCTCTGTCGACGATGCCGACGGAGAAGCCGGCCAGATCGTAGTCGTCCGGCGCCATGGTGCCGGGGTGCTCGGCGGTCTCGCCGCCGATGAGCGCGCAGCCCGCGCGCACACAGCCCTCGGCCACGCCCGCGACCAGCGAGGCGACCTTCTCGGGCACGTTCTTGCCGATGGCGATGTAGTCGAGGAAGAAGAGCGGCTTTGCGCCGCAGCAGACGATGTCGTTCACGCACATGGCCACGCAGTCGATGCCGACGGTATCGTGCACGCCCATGAGCTGCGCGATGCGCTGCTTGGTGCCGACGCCGTCCGTGCCGGAGACCAGCACCGGCTCGGCCATGCCGCCGAGCTCCGGCGCGAAGAGACCGCCGAAGCCGCCGATATCGGAGATGACGCCGGGGATGAAGGTGCGCTGCACGTGCTCCTTCATCAGGCGCACGCCCTCGTAGCCGGCTTCGATGTCTACGCCGGCCGCGGCGTAAGATGCGGAGTGAGAGGCATTCACAGGCTTACTCCTTTCCGTTCCAGCAGTAGGTGCAGATCATTTCGGGGTCCAGGCCGATGGCCTCGAGCAGGCCGTCGAGCGACTGGTAGCCCAGCGAGTCGAAGCCGAGCTTTTCGCAGATGGCCCGGAGCATGCACTGGCCGCGCTGTGTGGAGCTGTCAGCGTATTCTTCAAGGTGCTCCTGTCCCTCGTCACCCTCGAGCTCCTGGATGATGCGGCGGGAGATGAGGTCCATATCCGAGGTGGAGCGGGAGAAATTGAGATACTTGCAGCCGTACATGATGGGCGGGCAGGCGGAGCGCATGTGCACCTCCGCCGCGCCGGACTCGTACAGGAAGTCCACCGTGCCCTGCAGCTGCGTGCCGCGGACGATGGAATCGTCCACGAAGAGGAGCTTTCTGCCCTCGATGAGCTCCGGGACCGGGATCTGCTTCATCTTGGCGACCTGATCGCGCACGCTCTGGTTGGCGGGCATGAAGGAGCGCGGCCAGGTCGGCGTGTATTTCACGAAGGGGCGGGCAAAGGGCCTGTGACTCTGGTTCGCGTAACCGATGGCGTGGGGCAGGCCGGAATCCGGCACGCCGGCGACGAAGTCCATCTCCGGCATGGTGCCCTTTGCGGCTTCGTTGCGGGCCATGATCTCGCCGTTGCGGTAGCGCATGACCTCCACGTTCACGCCCTCGTAGTTGGAGTTGGGGTAGCCGTAGTAGGTCCAGAGGAAGGCGCAGATCTTCATCCTGTCCCCGGCGGGAGAGAGCGTCTCGTAGCCGTCCGGCGTGATCCTCACGATCTCCCGCGGGCCGAGCTCGTACTCGTTCTGATAGCCGAGCTTGTGATACGCGAAAGATTCGAAGGAGACGCAGTAGCCGTCGGCGTCCTTGCCGAGGTGCACCGGGAGCCGCCCGAGCCGGTCGCGCGCGGCAATGATATTGCCGTCCGAGGTCAGCAGAAGGATAGTCATCGAGCCGTCGATCACGTCCTGCGCGTGGCGGATGCCTTCCACCAGGCTGTCCTTCTCGTTGATGAGCGCCGCCACGAACTCCGTGCTGTTGATATCGCCCGAGCTCATGGCCATGAACTGGTTGCCGCGCCCGGAAAAATAGGTCTCCAGCAGCGCGTCCATATTGTTGATGATGCCGACGGTGCTGATGGCGTAGATCCCCAGATGGGAGCGCACCAGCAGCGGCTGGGGCTCGGCGTCGCTGATGCAGCCGATGCCGCTCGTGCCGGAGAAGTCGGGCAGGTCCTTTTCAAATTTGGTGCGGAAGGGGGAGTTGCTGATGGAGTGGATCTGCCGCTGGAAGCCGCTCTCCCGGCTCCAGATCGTCATGCCCGCGTTGCGCGTGCCGAGATGGCTGTGATAGTCCACTCCGAAGAAAACGTCCAGTACCACGTCACGGCGGGATACCGCGCCGAAGAAGCCGCCCATCAGACGGCGGCGCGCTCATTGCGCGCAGAAAGACTGTGCATGGATAAGACCTCCAGTTGTCGATCAGTTGTATTTCTCACAGATCTCGCGGTCCGCCGCGAGGGTGTTGGCGGTGTCTGCCGCGCGGGCGGCGGCGAGCCTGTCCGCAAGCTCCGCGTCGGCCACGGCCAGGATCTCCAGCGCCAGCAGCGCCGCGTTCGTCGCCCCGTCGATCGCGACCGTCGCGACCGGGATGCCGGAGGGCATCATCACGGTGCTCAGGAGCGCGTCGGTCCCGTCGGAACCGGCGGCGCGCAGGGGGATGCCGATCACGGGCAGGGTGGTGTTGGCCGCGAGCGCTCCGGCCAGGTGCGCCGCCATGCCGGCGGCGGCGATGAGCACGCCGTAGCCCTCCTGCCGCGCCTCGGCGGCGAAGGTACGGGCCTGCTCGGGGCAGCGGTGCGCGGACAGCACGCGCACCGTCACCGGCACGCCGTAGTCCTTGAGCACCTGGATGCATTTATCCACGACGGGCAGATCGCTCTTGCTGACCATCACGACGCGGACTTTTTTCATATCCAACCTCCGTTCAGATGTTCAGCGTGCCGACCAGCCCGCCGTCGGGATACCGGTCGAGCACGGGCTTGACGGCGTCGGCCAGGAATTCCTCCACCTGGGAGACGCTGCGGCCGATATACTTGGCCGGGTCCAGCTCCGCCAGGATCTCTTCTTTCGTCAGGGGGATGCGCGCGTCCGCGGCGATGCGGTCGATCAGGTCGTTCGCGCCGCCCTCCAGCGTCACCCTGGCCGCGGCCTCGTGAGAGTAGACACGGATGATCTCGTGCAGCTCCTGCCGGTCGCCGCCGCGCTTGACCGACTCCATCATCACGTTTTCCGTCGCCATGAACGGCAGCTTTTCCATCACCCGGCGCGTCACGACCTTGTCGTATACCACGAGCCCGGCGCTCACGTTCATGTAGATATTCAGGATCGCGTCCACCGCGAGGAAGGCCTCGGAAACGGCGATGCGCTTATTGGCGCTGTCGTCGAGCGTGTGCTCGAACCACTGGGTCGAGGCGGTCACGGCGGGATTGAGCGAATCGCAGAGCACGTAGCGCGCGAGGGCGCAGATACGCTCGCTGCGCATGGGGTTGCGCTTGTAGGGCATGGCAGAAGAGCCGATCTGATCCTTCTCGAAGGGCTCCTCCATCTCCTCGAAGGACTGGAGGATGCGCAAATCGTTTGCAAATTTGTACGCGCTCTGCGCAAAGCCCGCGAGCACGGAGAGGAAATAATAATCCACCTTGCGGGAATAGGTCTGTCCCGAGACGGGCACGCAGCCCTCGAAGCCCATGTCCGCGGCGATCAGCTCCTCGAGCTTTTTGACCTTTTCCTCGTCCCCGCCGAAGAGCTCCATGAAGCTGGCCTGGGTGCCGGTGGTGCCCTTGGAGCCGAGCAGGCGCAGCTTGCCGAGCTGGTATTCGAGGGCCTCCACGTCATAGATCAGCTCGTTGATCCAGAGCGTCGCGCGCTTGCCGACGGTGGTCAGCTGCGCGGGCTGCAGGTGCGTGTAGGCCAGGCAGGGGAGGGCCTTGTACTGCGCGGCGAAGGCGGAGAGGTTGCGGATGACCTGGGCGGCCTTGCGCAGGATAAGCTGCGAGGCCTCGCGCAGGATGATCACGTCCGTGTTGTCCCCGACGTAGCAGCTCGTGGCGCCGAGGTGGATGATGCCCGCCGCCTTGGGACACTGCTGCCCGTAGGCGTAGACGTGGCTCATCACGTCGTGCCGGACGAGCTTTTCGCGCGCCTCGGCCACCTCGTAGTTGATCTCGTCCCTGTAGGCCTCAAGCTCGGCGATCTGCTCGTCGCTGATGCCGAGACCGAGCTGCTGCTCGGCCTTCGCCAGCGAGATCCACAGCCGCCTCCAGGTGCGGAACTTATAGTTTTCCGAGAAGAGCCGCTGCATCTCGGCGCTGGCGTAGCGCGTGGAGAGCGGAGAGAGGTAGCCGTCCTTGTTGTTTGCCATGGCGCGGTCCCTTATTCGCCGAAGACCCGGCGCATCATCTCCTGGTAGGCGTCCTCCACGCCGCCCAGATCGCGGCGGAAGCGGTCCTTGTCCAGCTTTTCGTTGGTGGTGGCGTCCCAGTAGCGGCAGGTGTCGGGTGAGATCTCGTCGGCCAGGACGATGCTCCCGTCGGCCAGACGCCCGAACTCCAGCTTGAAGTCCACGAGCTTGACGTTGAGCTGGAGGAAGTACTCCTTGAGGATCTCGTTGATCTTGAAGGCCATGGCCTTGATCTGCTCGATCTCCTCTCTGGTCGCGAGACCCAGGGCCAGCGCGTGGTAAGCGTTCATGAGCGGGTCGTGCAGCTCGTCGTTCTTATAGGAGAATTCGATGGTGGGCTCGGCGAAGACGATGCCCTCCTCCACGCCGTAGCGCTTGGCGAAGGAGCCGGCGGAGATGTTGCGGATGATGACCTCGAGCGGGACGATGGAGACCTTCTTCACGACGGTCTCGCGGTCGTTGAGCTCCTCCACGAAGTGGGTGGGGATGCCGTGCTTCTCCAGCAGGCGCATGAGGTAGTTGGTCATGCGGTTGTTGATGGCGCCCTTGCCGAGGATGGTGCCGCGCTTGGTGCCGTCGAAGGCGGTGGCGTCGTCCTTATAGGAGACGATGACCAGCTCCGGATCGTCGGTGGCGTAGACCTTTTTGGCCTTGCCCTCATACAACTGAACTGTCTTTTCCATGCTGAAACCCTCCATAAAAATAATTTTGTTTTTTGAAGAAATAAAAAACCGCTCGACCGTTGCGGCGCAGCATGAGCATGCTACACCACTTGTACGGTGGGCGGACAGCAAAAGGCGCGGAGCCTTGCATACATTTTCCAGCGCAGAGCGGGCAGGAGGCGGGGGCAGCGGCGCATCGCCGGGCTGCCGGCAGGGACATTCCCGATGATTCTCATAGCGGACCTCCCGTCATAAAAGAAATGAAAAAGGACAGACTGATCTCGTACACGAAAAAGAGTCCGCCCAGGCAGTCGGCAGTATCCCGCGCGGTTCCCTCATGGTGGCCCATGAATTTCTGCCAGTTGCCGCGTAGTTCTCGCTTTGCGCGATGCTCCTTCGGAGCACTTATATCTTAACAAATCGGGAGGCTTCGTGTCAATGCGCGGATGCGCACATATTTTCTTTTTTTTCTCCAAGCCTTTTTTGCACTTTGCTGAACGGAAAAATGCGTTAGAATGTTGTCAAGACTTGTCTATTGACAGCGGCCCGCGGGAAAACTATAATAGGGCCAAATTCTGGCAGGGGAGGGTCCCGACTGTGGAGAAATTCCGCGCGTTCCTCAAGAGAAAAAACATCGTCTTTTCGGCCAGACGCTATTTTGTCGACGCCATGGGCGCCATGGCGCAGGGCCTGTTTTGTACGCTCCTCGTGGGCACCATCCTCAACACCATCGGCACATCCTTCAACGTCGGCTTCCTGAAGGCCGTGATCGTCACCCTCGGCTCAGGCGACGGGGCGGTGAAGTATACCATCGGCGGCCTCGCCTCGGCGATGGTCGGCCCGGGCATGGCGGTCGCCATCGGCACCGCGCTGCAGTGCCCGCCCATGGTGCTCTTCTCGCTGATCCCCGTGGGCTTCGCCACCAACGCCATGGGCGGCGCCGGCGGCCCGCTGGCGGTGTTCTTCGTGGCCATCTTCGCCTCGGAGATCGGCAAGGCCGTCAGCAAGGAGACCAAGATCGACATCCTCGTCACGCCCATCGTCACCATCCTCGCGGGCGTTGGCTTCGCGGCGCTGATCGCGGCGCCGGTCGGCAAGGCGGCCTCCGCCTTCGGCCAGGCCATCATGTGGGCGACCGAGCTGCGGCCCTTCTTCATGGGCATCATCGTGTCCGTCGTGGTCGGCGTCGTGCTGACGCTGCCCATCTCCAGCGCGGCGATCTGCGCGGCCCTGGGCCTCACGGGCCTCGCGGGCGGCGCCGCGGTCGCGGGCTGCTGCGCGCAGATGGTGGGCTTCGCCGTGATGAGCTTCCGCGAGAACCGCTGGGGCGGCCTGGTCGCCCAGGGGCTGGGCACCAGCATGCTGCAGATGGGCAACATCGTGCGCAATCCGCGCATCTGGATCCCGCCCACGCTCGCCGCGGCGGTGACGGGGCCCATTGCCACCTGCATCTTCCGCCTGCAGATGAACGGCGCGGCCATCTCCTCCGGCATGGGCACCTGCGGCCTCGTCGGGCAGATCGGCGTCTACTCCGGCTGGGCGGCGGACGTCGCCGCCGGGACCAAGGCGGCGATCACGGGCTTTGACTGGCTCGGCCTCGTGCTCATCTCCTTCGTGCTGCCGGCCGTGCTCTCCTGGCTTTTCGCCATCCCGCTGCGCAAGTGGGGCTGGATCAAGGAGAACGACCTGAAGCTCGACCTGTGATTTTAAGAAAGCTCTGTTTGAGCAAATACGACTAAGCCCTGAAATCGGCGACCGCAACGCGCTTCCAGCACTGTGCACCAGCTCATGAAATCCCCGGACACAGAAACTGTACGTGAGGTAATATGACAATCGTTGATATTTGGCACAAAGGAAAGTTTACCTATATGTATTGCCTCGGAGAAGAAATACACGATAACTTCTCATGCGAAAGGATTACGACAAGGGAAAAAACTTATGACGTCGATGCTTTTGAAGTCTTAACATCACTTACAGGAAAACATGCAGCAGTCGTTCGTGTAAGAACAAACGACAGAATAGATTGTGGAGAAGCAATCGCTCAATAACCACACATCTGTTTCCTTTATCACCGTTGAAAACTGTGTTGCGGGTGTTTGGAAAGAGCTTGCGTGAAGAGGAACCAATACTTGCGGATACTGGAAACAATGCTATGCGCCATGCTGAAGACAGCGACATGAGGAGAATGCTTTATGCATTTGAGTGATGAAGAAAGAGAAACGCTCTTGGAAAAAAATGAATAATCCCGACAAGATCGTGATTTGCCCGAGGTGCGGCAACGAGATAATCCGAGATAATCATTGTAGAGCGCGGCAACTCGGTTTCTGTTGAATGTAAAACAGAAACTTGTATTTTCGCAGGCCTCAGGGGTATTTGAGAGCGCAGGCGACGAGGCCAGATAACGGAATTAAGAAAGCTTAAGAAATGAATCGGCTTTTGTATGATATCATACGAATGGGCCGGACGGGAACTGAAGGTTCCCGTCCGGCTTTTCTTTTTTCTTGAAACGAAACGCCCGTTTGCGGCGTTTATATAGGCGAAGAAACATTTACGGAGGACGACCGAATGAAACGGATACTCGCATTTCTGCTCGTGCTGCTCTCGGTGCTGACGCTTGCCGCCTGCGGAAGGGGCGCGGAGAGCGCAGGGCAACAGACGCTCACCGTGCCCGGCGTCGACCCCGCGTCCGGGCAATGGATCGGTGAGGGCGGCTGCTTCCGGCTGGAGCCCTGTGAGGGAGACGGGACGCAGACGACGCTCGTTTTTGACGGAAGGGAATACCGGGTCTACGAGAACTGGGACGGCTGGCGCCTGTTTAACGGCGACGAGACGGTCAATGAGACGATGAACAACGTCTGCGGTGTATGCGCCGCGGAGAGCGGCATCTGGATCTGCGAGGAGCTCCGGGACGGGAACGACTGGTCCGCCCGCTTCGTACGGATCGACGGCAGCGGGAACGTGCAGAGCGACGTGGCCGCCAAGCTGCCCTCCGGCAGATTCCCCCGCGGCTTTTCCATGGACGGGGATCGGCTGGCGCTCAACTGCACCGACCGCCTGCGCATCTACGACGAGCAGGGGACGATCCTCGCGGAGATCCCCCACGCGGAGTGGGCCGGGCGGCTGCTCATCGGCGGCGACGGGCGGCTCTACTACGTCGACGAGGACGACCAGGGCGGCGGCAGCGTCAGCACCATCGACGTGGAGGGCGCCGACTTCCGGGAGCTCTTTCACTACGAGCGGGGGCAGCTCTGCGGAGGCGACGACGAGGCACCCTTCCTGCTGATCCGGGATACGGGGATCGACCGGCTCCGGGCCGACGGCGGCGCCAGCCCCCTGGTGGTCTGGGAGGAGTGCGGTCTCAGCGTCAGCGGGCTGCTGGACGTGAAGGCACAGCCGGACGGCAGTTATCTGCTGACTGGCTTTGCCGATCCTCTGCGCATGGTCCCGGCCCAGCCCGCGGAGCTGAAGCCGCGCACGAAGCTGACGCTGGGCGTGTTGCCCATGAACACGGAGGGGCGGCAGATCGACTTCGCCATGGCCAACGCGAACCTCGTCCGGGAGGCGGCGGCCTTCAACGCCTGGAGCACCGAAAGCTACGTGCAGCTGCTGGACCTCAGTGAGGGCGGGACCCTCAGCGCCGAGCAGGCGAAGATGCAGCTTAACACGAAGATCCTGGCGGGGGAGTGCCCGGATATGCTGCTGTTCAGCAACTGGAGCCTGTCGCCCTTCCCCTTCGTGCGCAAGGGCCTGCTGTGCGATCTGGAGGCAGAGTTCATCGTAAGCGATCCGGAGCTCGCGGCGGAGGATATCGTCATCGCGCCCATGGTCAAAAACGACCTGGGCGGCCTGTATCTGCTGGGCAGCCGCTTCTCCGTCGAGACCCGCTACGGCCTGCAGGAGCGCTTCGGCAAGGTCTGGGGCTGGGACTATGACACCTACCGCCGCGTGGACCGGGAGGCGCCCCAGGGCAGCATGGTCATGTACAATCTGACGCGGGACTATTTCCTGCGGGAGAGCGCCAGCCGCTTCCTCCGCAGCGCCATCGACTGGCAGAGCGGCGTCTGCGACTTCGACAACGCGGATTTCGTCAAGCTGCTGGAGGCCTGCCGGGACATGCGGGAGACCCCGGAGGATCCCAACAACATGGTCTTCGGCCTGCCGGCGCAGCTGATGGAGGGCGGCTACATGCTCACGTCCATGACCATGATCATCAGCCCCGAGAGCTTCGCGCGGGAGCAGCGCGAGATGGGCAAGCCTCTGAGCTATATCGGCTTTCCCACGCCGGACGGCAGCTGCGGCACGGATCTGAGCTTCAGCGACGCTATCGGCGTCATGCGCAGCTCCGCCCACGGGCAGGCGTGCTGGCAGTTTTTGAAATACAGCCTGACGCACTGCCAATACAGCCTGCCGGTCTACCGCCCGCTGCTGGAAGAGCGGGTACGGCAGGCGCAGCAGGCCGCGGACGACCGGGAGGACGAAGCCTTCGGCGAGCGGCTCGACCCGCCCATGACCGACGGCGAGGTGCAGGGCTTCTACGAGCTGCTGGGCCAGATCCGGCACACCACGCTCTGCGATCAGACCGCGCTGGGCATCATACAGGAGGAATTCGCCGCCGTCCTCTCCGGGGACAAGAGCCCGCAGGAGGCGGCCCGCCTGGTGCAGAGCCGCATGAGCCTCTACGTGAGCGAACAGAATTAGACAAAAAACGGGTACGGTAAGGCTTTACTGTACCCGTTCTTTTGTGCTACAATAGGGTCTGCCTCAATACAGAGAGAAAAAGGGGGACCGCGCTATGCCGATCGTGGTCGTGGGTAACGTGTTTCTGGATATCAAGGGCTTTCCCGACAACAAATATATCCCCGCCGGGCGCAACGCCGGCTCCGTGGAGATCGTGCACGGGGGCGTCGGGCGCAATGTGGTGGAGGATATCGCCAACGTGGAGCTGCGGCCCCGCTTCGTGAGCATGGTGGACGACACCGCGCAGGGAGACGACGTGCTGCGCAAGCTGCAGAACCACAAGGTGGATACCCGCTTCGTCGCCCAGGTGCCGGACGGGATGGGCATCTGGCTCGCCGTGTTCGACTCCACGGGCGATATCGTCAGCTCCATCTCCAAGCGCCCGGAGATGGACGCCATGGTGTGCATGCTCGACGAGCACGGGGACGAGATCTTCGCCGACGCGGACAGCGTCGTCATCGAGATCGACGTGGACAAGGAGATCGTCAAGCGCGTCTTCCAGTACGCGCAGAAATACAATAAACGCGTGTACGCCGTGGTCGCGAATATGAGCATCGCCTCCCAACGCAGGGACTTCCTGCAGTCGACGGACTGCTTCGTCTGCAACGCCCAGGAGGCCGGGATCCTCTTCGCGGCGGACTTTGAGGGCTGGGGCCCGGAGGAGCTGAGCGAGGAGCTGGCCGCGCGCGTGGCGAGCGCGCGCTTCCCCTCAATGATCGTCACCATGGGCAGCCAGGGCGCCGTGTACGCGGACAGCAAGGGCAACCGCGGCGTGTGCCCGGCGAAGCCGGTGCGCGTGCGCGATACGACCGGCGCGGGGGACGCGTTCTGCGCGGGCGTGGCCATCGGCCTGACCTACGGCAAGAGTATGCCGGAGGCGGTGGATATCGGCTCGCGCCTGGCCTCCTCGGTCATCACGCAGTTGGAGAACGTCTGCCCGCGTTTCCTGCCCCAGGAGCTGGGGCTGGACGTGACGGTGGACTGAGCACGAAGAAGCAGACCGCCCGCCGCGCGGGCGTGAATGAAGGAGAAATACCGTGAAGAAGATCATCGTTTGGATCCTGGCGCTGGCCATGCTGCCGGCCCTGGCCGCCTGCGGCAGAACGGCCGCTCCGGCGCAGACCGCGGCGCCCGCCGTCGAGGAGAGCGCGCCCGCGCCCGCGGAGGCGGCTCCCACCGGCAAGGTCTATTGGCTGAGCATGCGCAGCGAGGCGGACGAGGCCCTGCAGCAGCTCGCCGCCGCCTATACGGCGCAGACCGGCGTCGAGGTGAAGGTCGCCGTCGCCGCGCCCGAGGAATACGAGGCCGTGCTGCGCGGGCAGATGGCGGGGGACGAGGCGCCCACGCTCTTCA
>JAFUUR010000206.1 GCA_017477695.1 Oscillospiraceae bacterium
ACATGCCCCTTGTCATGATTCGCCATCACAGCACTCCCGTTTCGTGCATCTCTTCTTCCACGAACTCGTTGACCCCGGCGAAGTGCCCGCGCAGCTTCAGCCCGATCAGCGCGCCCAGCACGCCGAACAGGAGCAGCTCGCCCAGGTACTTGTACAGGTCATAGCGGTACAGACCGCACAGCGTCTCCCGCATGGCGTTGATCGCGTACGGGAACGGGAAAAACGTATAGATCTTGCTGAAGATCTCCGGCAGGATCTCGATCGGGTACGAGCCGCTGGAGCCCGCGATCTGCACGATCATGATGACGACGCCGATCGCCTTGCCGATATCGCCGAAGGTCACGGTCAGCGCGTACATCAGCAGCCCGAAGACCAGCGCCGTGACCGCTCCGCACAGGAAGAACAGGCCCGGGTGCAGGCACTGGCAGCCCAGCAGATAGATATCGCCCGCGACGATGATCGCCGCCTGGATCTGTCCCAGGAAGAAGAAGATCAGGAAGCGGCCCCAGAAGATCTGGCGCGGCTTGATCCCCGGCAGGCGCGAGACGTCCGGCTCCGGCTTGATGATCGCCCCGCAGACCACGCAGCCCACCCAGATCGCAAGGGTGGTATAGAACGGCGCCATGGCGGTGCCGTAGTTCTCCACGGGATAGATGGTCTCGGTCGTGACCGTCACGGGAGCCGAGAAGAATTCCGCGAACTGCTCCGGGTCGCCGTGCAGCAGCTCGATCAGCTCGCCGAGCAGGTCGCTGTCGCGCGCGTCGATCACCTTCTGCAGAAGCTGATCCATCGCCCCGGCGGCGTTGCTGAACACGGTCTGAAGCTGGCCCAGCGAGCTGTTGACGGCGACGATGGTCCCCTTGGCCGCCGCGAGCACCGGCTGGATGTCCGCAAGCGTGGTGTTGATGCCGGTGAGGATCTTCAGCAGCAGATCCATGTCGCGGATCATGTTGTCAAAAAACAGCTTGAAGGCCGGGATCAGGGTATCGTTGAGGATGCCGCTCGCGTCGTTGAGCGCCATCAGAGCATATTCCATGAAGGTGCGCTTGGCGTCGTCCGAGAGGTTGTTGCCGAGTTGCGTGCGGATCACCTGCTCCAGGCTCTCGATGCGCTGCAGCATGGTCGTGATGGTATTGTAGACCGCGGCGCCCAGCACGCTGTCCTCCGGGATCGTGCTGCGCAACGCCTCGAGCTCGGCCGCGATGGCCTGCGCCTCCTCCAGGAGGCTGTTGAGGACCTCGTCCGTCAGCGTGGAGGGGTCCATGCCGCTGATGCGGTCACGCAGCGCCTTGATGCGCGCGTCGATGGCCGCGATGCGCTCGAGCACCTCGGCCTCGATCGCCTCCGCCGACTGCTTGGCGCGCGTGACGCTGCCGATCACGTCGCTCATATCCACGGCGCCGATGTTCGCCGCGGCGCTGTCGATATCGGCGAGGATGCTGCTCTCCCGATCCCGCATCTGCTGGATCATGGAGGAATACTCGTAGAGATTGTCGCGCAGGCGGGTGAGGATGCGGATCAGCTCGTCCATGGCCTCCTCGCCGTCAAAACGGCCGAGCAGTTCCTCCGTGTCCTCGAGCAGGTCCTGGATCAGCACGCTCAGATACTTGACCTGGATGTTGTGCTCCGCGGTCGCGGCGGCGGTGGTCGTGATCTTGTTGGCGATGGCGTTGGTCTTGGCGTTCTGGTAGAAGATGATCGACGGCTCCTCGTCCTGCAGCGCCGCGGTCAGGTCGTACATATTGCGGCTCAGGTTCCTGCCCATCACGAGCGCGCCGTAGTAGTCCCCCCGCTTCACGCCGGCAATGGCCTCCTCGGCGGAGTCCGTGATGATCCACTTGATGCTCGTGGACTCGGCCAGCTCCTCGATGATCTCCCGGCCGCGGACGACGTGCTGCCCGTTTTCGAGCGTATAGCCAAGATCCTCGCTCGCCAGGGCGATCGGCACATTGCCGGTGCTGCCGTAAGGATCCCAGTTGGCGTAGATATTGACCCAGGCGTACAGTGCGGGCAGCACGAGGACGGCAAGGATGATCACCAGCGCGAAAAAGTGCGTGACGATCGCCTTGATATCCGAAAAGAAAATTTTGAAAACGTTCTTCATTCCGTCGTCCTGCCCGAGCCGCCGTCCCTTCCCCGGGAAACGGCGGGTGATTGTTTTTGCTTTATGTCCGTCTGCTTCTTTTTTGTAACCGCTTTGTTGCGTATATCGTAACTTTTTCAGGGGGATAATACCGTAAAACGGCCTAAAATCCGCTATTTTAATAACGATATACAGTATAACACAATCTTTTGGATTTTTGAAGAGGGCGCTTGCCGCTTCCGTTAAAAAATTGCGCAAACGCCCCCGATTGTCCTATTGCGCGGCAAACGGCGAAAGGGCCGCCGCACGGATGTGCGGCAGCCCTTTCGCCGTAGGTTTTGTTCTGATTCGTTTACTCCGGATCCTTGACAGTAAGATAACAGGTCAGAGGATGCACCCTGGGGTCGTCGGACTGCAGGCGTGCCTCGGCCTCGGCCAGCGTCAGCGGCGCACCCATCACGGCCGGCTCGCCCGGGCGCCAGTTCGCGCCGGTGGAGACGTTCTCCGCGTCGTGCAGCTGCAGGGACTGGATGATCCGAAGGATCTCATCCATGTTCCGGCCGGTGGACATGGGATAGTACAGGATCGCGCGGATCATGCTTTCCGGGTCGATGATGAACACGGCGCGCACGGTCTGCGTGCTCGCGACCGTCTGCAGCATACCGTATTTCTTCGCCACGCTCATGCTGATGTCCGCGATGATGGGGAAGCTGAGCTTGACCTTGCCCTCGCCCTTCCAGTCGATCTCCTCGATGCTCTTGGCCCAGGCCAAATGGGAGTGGAGCGAGTCGATGGACAGGCCGATCAGTTTGGTGTTCAGTCTGGCAAAGTCCTCGGTCATGCGGGTAAAGGTGATGAACTCCGTCGTGCAGACGGGTGTGAAGTCCGCCGGGTGCGAGAACAGCACGACCCAGCTCCCCTTGTAGTCCTCGGGGAAATTCACCTTGCCCATGGTGGTCATCGCGCGGAATGCCGGCGCCGTGTCCCCGATCAGGGGCATCCTCTCCTGAACCACGTTTTCGTCCATTGTTGTTCCTCCTTATCTTCGTGATCCTCGTTTGGAAATGCTCTTATTTCGATTATACCGCAAGCCCCGCCGCTGCACAAGAGGCGGTTACTAAAAGGTGCGTACTTGCGCCGCCGCGCGAAGTCCGCTACAATGAGTATATGGCAAAGCTGCATCGCTGTTTTGCTGCGCCTCTAAGCGGCGCGGCGAAAAGCTTTTTGGGCTTTCGCCAACATATAGTCATTATACTCTGGCAAGAACCGGGAGGGATATACGATGATCTTCGATCGAAGCACAAAGAAAAAAACGACGTTTCAGAGCTTCCTCAGCGCCGAGTACGCGCGGGATTATATCCTGCAGGACAGCCCCTACGAGGAGCAGATCACCCGCGCGGCGGCACTCATCCGGGAGTCGGACTGCGTGCTGCTCGGCGCGGGCTCCGGTATGAGCGCCGCTGCAGGAGCGCAGTACGGCGGGAGGTTCTTCGAGGAAAACTTTGCCGAATTCCAGAAGGCCTACGGCAAGGGGCCGTATATGCGGGACATGTACGCCGCGGGCTTCTATCCGTTCCCAGACGAGGAGAGCCGCTGGGGCTACTGGTCGCACATGGCGCTGCTCGCGGGCGTGGATCTGGACGTGACGCCTCTGCACCGCACGCTGCTCGGCGCGCTCGCCGGGAAGGATCTCTTTCTGCTGAGCACGAACGTGGACGGTCAGTTTGAAAAGGCGGGCCTGCCCGCGGAGAAGATCTTCGCCACGCAGGGCAGCTACAACCGGATCCAGTGCCTGCGCGGCTGCCACCCGAAGACCTACGACGGGGTCTCCCTCTTCCGGCAGATGGAGGCCGCGCGCAGCGACGCGCGCATCCCCGCGCAGCTCGTGCCGAAGTGCCCCGTCTGCGGCGGTCCGATGACGATGAACCTGCGCTGCGACGACCATTTTGTCCAGGATGAGGACTGGTACGCGGCCGAGTCACGCTTCAGCGATTTCCTGGCCGCCACCCGCGGGCGGAAGACCGTACTGCTGGAACTCGGCGTGGGCTACAACACGCCGACCATCATCCGTTTCCCCTTTGAGAAGCTCGCGCGGCAGCGCGAGGACGTGAGCCTCATCCGGCTCAGCCGCAGCAAGGCCGCCGTCCCGGCGAGTCTCGGCGCGCGCGCCGTCGGCATCAGCATGGACATGGCGAAAAGCATCGCGGATCTGGCCGCTGCGCTGGCTGAAAAAGACGGCTCGGAACAGTGACCCCGGAAAAAGCAAAGCCCGCCGCTCGATCGAGCGGCGGGCTTTGCCGTACGCGATCTCAGCGCAGCAGGCCCTCATAAAGGACGCGGCTGCCGTCGCCGTGCACGTTGAAGACGACGCGGTCCATCGTGCCGTCCCCGTGGGCGGTCAGCCAGGCCGTCACCGTCTCCACGGCGATCTCCGCCGCCCGGTCGGCCGGGAAGCGAAACACGCCCGTGGAAATGCAGCAGAAAGCGACCGACCGCAGGGCGTTTTCCTCGCACAGATCCAGGACGTTGCGGTAGCAGTCCGCCAGGTCTCGCTCCAGGCCCCTCGTCAGGCGGTGCTGCACGATGGGCCCCACCACGTGGATCACCCTGCGTGCCGGGAGATTGTAGCCATCGGTGAGCATCGGCCGCGCCGTGGGCTGCTCATAGTCCTGCCCGTACCGCGCGCGCAGGGCCGCCATCTGCCGCTCGCACTCCAGACGGAGCTCCACTCCCGCAAAGCTGTGGATGCAGTTGTCGATGCAGGTGTGCATCGGCTGGAAGCAGCCGAGCATCTGTGCGTTCGCCGCGTTGACGATCGCGTCGAGCGCGAGGCGGGTGATGTCCCCCTGCCAGAGGGAGAGCTTGTCGGCGAAGGGCCGAGCGCTCCCGTATTGCTCCCGGATCGTCGGGATCTCGCCGAGGGTGACGACGCCCCTTTCCGCCGAGCGCTCCCGCAGGTACTCGTCCTGCAGCAAAAGCGTCTGCCCGTCCATCGGGCGGGGCGGGCGCACGTTCATCAGCGAACGCAGCGCCGTGCGCTTCTCCTCCGTTCCGGAGCCCACGCGCAGATCCTTGTAATACGCCGAGTCGGCCTTGAAGCGCTCGACCAGCAGATCCAGTCTCTCGTCCTGTGTCATGTCTTTTCCCCCGTTTCGATACGGTCTCTCCCGCATGCCGCGGGCAGACAGAAAAGCATGGAAGCCGAGGCTTTGCGCCCGGCTTCCATGCCGTTTCTTCACGCCGCGCCGCGTGCGGCGCGGCGTGAAGCGTTTGATGCTTACTTATCGCTGCGCTCTTCGCCGAAGGTCTTCTTGGCCTCTTCCCAACCGGCAAGCAGGCTCTTGAAGCCGGCGGAGACGACATCCTTCAGCTCGCCGGTCGCATCGGCAGCGGCGGCGGTCAGCTTCTCGGAAGCGTCCTTCAGCGCGGCCTTGGCGGCGGCGACCTTCGCCTCCAGCTCAGCCTGCGCGGCCTTGGCGGCCTCCTGCTCGGACTTCTCCTCCTTGATGGCGGCCTGTGCGGCGGCCAGACGGGCGATGGGAACGCGGAACGGGCTGCAGGACACGTAGTCCAGGCCCACCTTGTGGAAGAACTCCACGGAGCTGGGATCACCGCCGTGCTCACCGCAGACGCCCAGGTGCAGGTCGGGGCGGGTGGCGCGGCCCAGCTTGCAGGCCATGTCGACCAGCGTGCCGCCGCCGATCTGATCGACGCGGGCGAAGGGATCGCTCTCGTAGATCTTGTTGTCGTAGTACGAGCTGAGGAACTTGCCGGCGTCGTCACGGCTGAAGCCGAAGGTCATCTGGGTCAG
>JAFUUR010000207.1 GCA_017477695.1 Oscillospiraceae bacterium
CCACCGTTACCGGCACCGAGATGTTCCACAAGACCCTCGAGTATGCCGAGGCTGGCGACAATGTCGGCTGCCTGCTGCGTGGTATCGACAAGAAGTCTGTTGAGCGTGGCCAGGTCCTGGCTGCTCCCAAGAGCATCCACCCCCACACCAAGTTCAAGGGCCAGGTTTACGTCCTGTCCAAGGAAGAAGGCGGCCGTCACACCCCGTTCTTCAACAACTATCGTCCGCAGTTCTATTTCCGTACCACTGACGTTACCGGCGTCATCTCCCTCCCCGAGGGTGTTGAGATGTGAATGCCCGGCGATAACGTCGACATGGACGTCGAGCTGATCACCCCGATCGCCATCGAGAACGGCCTTCGCTTTGCTATCCGCGAGGGCGGCCGTACCGTCGGCTCCGGTGTCGTTATCGGCATCAACGAGTAATTCTCAAGACCCATAAGAGAAGGCCGTGACTCTGGTCACGGTCTTCTTTTTTGCGTCGAGCGTGCTCCGACGCGGCCGACGGCGGCTTTTTTCATCGTTGCGCCCGCTGGGCCGCGATGAACAGATACTGCCAAAAATGTTGCAAAATCGTGAAAGATCGGCCGTAAAAGCGAAATACTTCTTGTCATGGGAAGACGCTTATGATAAAATATCCTCTGTATGTACCGGCGGTCTGTCGCCGGATTGGAATTCATTTTGCGAAGGTGCTAACGTGATCATCAAGAAGAAAAATAAAGATACGGAAGCGGCGCTTACGCCCGAACAGACGGAGCTGGAGCAGAAGCGCAGGAAAAAACGCATACGCCGGAGGAAGGTCGGCCGCGTGATCGACAGGATCTTCGGCTTCGGCCTTGCCACGGTCATCGTGGTGGGGCTAGCGGCGCTCGGCCTGTGGTACGTGCTGATGAAGGGGCCGTCGCCCACGCTGCGCGATACCTGGGCCATGACCATGCTGGAGACCCGGCGCTTCACCTGGACGCCGAACATCTACCTCACGACGGATGAGGTCAAGGAGATCCGCTCCCGCACGCGCCAGCACATCGACGAGGAGTTTGACGCTTCGCTGATCACGATCGCAGCCGCCGAGACGCAGGACGAGGAGGACGACGGTTCCCCGAAGCCGGACGCTTACGGTCTGATCGATGAGGACGGCGACGGCATCGTGCTGCAGAACATCAAGGGCAACGGCTTCGTCGGTTATCTGATCACGATCCTCGACCCGACCCGCGTCTTCGTCGGTATGCCGGACGGTTACGGCGGCGTCGGTATGACGCTGGAAGATATGTGCGCCAAGTACGGCGCGCAGGGCGGCATCAACGCCGGCGGCTTCGTTGACGAGGGCGGCGGCGGTATGGGCGGTATGCCCGACGGCCTGACCATCATCGACGGCATCTATTGGAACGAGGGCTACGGCGGCGACAGCTTCGCCGGCTTTGACGACAAGGGGATCCTGCACGTCGGCTATTACGGCCGAAAGGACGCCGCGGCCATGAACATCGTCAACGGCGTGAGCTTCGGCCCGATCCTCATCCTCAACGGCAAGATCGTCAATCCCGACATGCTTGTCAGCGGCGTCAATCCCCGTACGGCGATCGGCCAGCGCGGCGACGGCGCGGTGCTGATGCTGGTCATCGACGGCCGCCAGGTGCACAGCATCGGCGCCACCTATCTGGATGCGGCGCAGGTCCTGCTGGAGCACGGCGCGGTGAACGCCTGCAACATGGACGGCGGCTCCTCCTCGGTCATGTACTACCATGGGGAGTACGTCAACAGCTGCTCCTCTGCCAACGGCGTGGCTCGGCCCCTGCCGAACGCGTTCCTCTTTAAGTGATTGTGAGGTCTTGATAGTATGGCGAGAAAGAAAAGACACGGATCGGCTGCGTATACGGTCATCCTGGTGATATACATCCTGGTCCTGATCATTGCCGCCTGCTTCGGGCTGACCAAGGTCTGGAGCTACGCCGAGGAATACGAGGCGGCGCGGCCGGAGCTGACCATGGACGCGTATATCGACAATCTGAGCCGGAACCTCTGGGACGACAGCATGGCGGCGACCATAGCCTCCATGCCGCACGAGGTGCAGACCGACGAGGAGTGCCAGGAGATCGTGCAGAGCATGCTCACCGAGGAGATGAGCTATGCGCGCCTGCCCGGCACCACCGAGGGAAGCGATACCATCTCCTATAATCTGCTTTGCGGCGGCCATATCTTTGGCAAGGCCACCGTCTCCCGCGACCACTCCAAGGAGAAGGAAGTGGAGTTCGGCATGCTGCCGTGGATCGTGACCGGGGAGGAGTTCGACTTCAACGGCCTGTATTCCTCCGTGCAGATCACCGTTCCGGCTTCCTATACGGTCAAGCTCAACGACGTGACGCTGGGCGAGGAATACATCATCGAGAGCGGTATCCCTTACGACGTCCTGGCGGACTATTACGACGAGTATCCCAATCTGCCGACCAAGGTCACCTATCGGTTTGACGACGTGTTCGGCCACCTCGAGCCGGTCGTCTACGACGAAGAGGGGAACGAGACCGTAATCGACGACACGAAGGACGATTCCCAGTACATACGCGACTGCGACCCGGCCACCATGGCTCGCCTGCAGGAATTTGCCAACAACTTCTCCGAGACCTATCTCGCGTACAGCTCCGGCGTGTACGACCCCATGTACGCTTACTCCAAGGTCATGCCGTACATCCTGATCGGCGGCGACCTGGATTCCCGCCTGAAGCGGGCGATGGACGGCTACGGCTGGGCGCATACGACCTCGTACCGGTTGGATTCTGCCACACTTAACAGCGCGATCGAGATCGGCGACGGGTTTTACATCATCGATGTCACGGCTGTGACGACCACGACCTATCCCAATAAGGGTGATAACGGCGTCGTCACCTCCGAAAACGGTATGCGCCTGATCGTGCAGGACACTGCGGGTGAGATCCGGGCCGTGGCGGTGGAGAGGTACATGACCAGTGACAATTGACAGACAGCATAAGGCCGACTGCCGGGAGTGCATGGCGATCGTCCTGCCCTCCCTGGATCCGGACGCCAAGTTCGCCAAGGTGGTGGACGGCCTGGTGGAGAACGGCTTCCGCCATATCGTGATCGTGGACGACGGCAGCGACGAGGCGCATCAGGTCTGGTTCGAGAAGGCGGCCGCCTATCCGCAGTGCGAGGTGCTGCACCACGGCGTGAACCGCGGAAAGGGCCGCGCGCTGAAGACCGCGTTCCGGCACGTGCTGGTCAATCTGCCGCAGCTCGAGGGCGTGATCACCATCGACGGCGACGGACAGCACCTGGTAGAGGATATCATTGCCTGCGGCGACAGGATGCTTGAGGAGGGCGACAAGGTCGTTCTCGGCTGCCGGGATTTCGACCAGCCGGGCGTCCCGCCGCGCAGCGTCGCCGGCAATAAGACGACCTCGCGCATGTTTCGCATCTACGGGATCCGCCTGTCGGATACCCAGACGGGGCTGCGCGCGATCCCGAAGGCCTGCCTGGATCGGTTCAGCGCCATCGAGGGCGAGCGCTTTGAGTACGAGACGAATATGCTCCTCAACATGAAGCGCGCGGGGATCGGTTTTTTGGAACAGCCGATCACCACGGTGTACGACGAGGAGGATTACAGCTCCCATTACGACTCGGTCAAGGACTCCTGGCGGATCTTCAAGATCATGTTCAAGGGCCTGTTCCGGCGGCGCTGAAGCATGAAGAAGCTGCGACAGCCTATTCTGTACGCGCTGAGCTCCGGGAGCTCCGCCCTGGTGGATATCGGCCTGTTTTACGTGTTCAAGCTGCTTCTGGGAGCGGCGCTCGGCGCCTATTCGGTGCCGGTGAGCAACGTTGCGGCGCGTGTGATCTCCTCCTTCTACAACTTCAACGTGAACAACCGTCTGGTATTCGGGAATACCGGCCATTACGGCAAGGCCATGCTCCGGTATTATTGCCTTGCGATCCCGCAGCTTGCGGCTTCGACCCTGCTGTTGACGCTGTTTGTGCACCTGCTGCACATCAGCTCGGCGCAGGGCTCCGCCCTGGTGAAGGCCGTCGTGGAAGGCTGTTTGTTCGTGGCGAGCTTTTTCATCCAGAAGCTCTGGGTCTTTGCAAAGGATCGGCACGATGCGTGAACCCATGAAATCAAAAGAACTGCGAAGCCTTGCTTCGCAGTTCTTTTTTCTCTGTCATAACGGTCTGACGGCGAAAAGCAAAAATGCTTCGCCGTCTATTGCATCAGCGTGAGGAGCCCCGGCAGAGGGCGGATGCTCACGTGCCCGAGCGGAGCGGATTCCTCGCCGTCCAGCGACCAGAGCAGATCCGGGGGATTCTCCACCTCGATCTGCTTCCCCTGTGTCAGCACGATGAAGGGGCTGGAATAATCC
>JAFUUR010000208.1 GCA_017477695.1 Oscillospiraceae bacterium
CGGGATACGCACAGATCCTCCAGGCCCGGCTTGATGAAGTTGTTGATCATCTCGTTGACGCGGGAGGCAGGCTGCAGGAAGGTGCCGCTCTCGAGCAGCTCCTGCACGGGCTTGGCGTACTTGGAGAGGCGGAAGAAGTAGGCCTCCTCCTCGGCGTACTTCACGGGGCGGCCGCAGTCCGGGCAGCAGCCGTTGACGAGCTGGCTGTCGGTCCAGAAGCTCTCGCAGGGCGTGCAGTACATGCCCTTGTAGGCGCCCTTGTAGATATCGCCGTTCTCGTACATTTTCTTGAAGATGCGCTGGATGGCGACCACGTGATAGTCGTCCGTGGTGCGGATGAAGCGGTCGTTGGAGATGTTCATCAGCTTCCACAGATCCAGGATGCCGTTCTCGCCGGTCACGATGCGGTCGACGAATTCCTGCGGCGTGACGCCCGCCTCCTTCGCCTTCTCCTCGATCTTCTGGCCGTGCTCGTCGGTCCCCGTGAGGAACATCACGTCGTAGCCGCACAGCCGCTTATAGCGGGCGATGGTGTCGGTGGCGACGGTGCAGTAGGTGTGGCCGATGTGCAGCTTGTCCGAGGGGTAGTAGATCGGTGTGGTGATATAAAAGACTTTTTCTTCCATGCTCTCTTTCCTCCTGCTGTATCTATAAAATGTTTATGCCGCGTTCAGGTGTGCTTGTGGTACATGCCGTCCGGCTCCTCGATGACTTCGATGAGGTTGCCGTCCTTATCGTAAACATTGCGGTGGGTGTATACGTGCCAGCCAGCGATCTCCTCCGAGCCTGGCTCGGTGTAGTAGTACCGGTCGTAGGTGATCTCCACGTAGCTGCCGTCCACGTCCGTGCCCCAGATCTCGATGGTCAGCGTCATGGCCTCGGCGTCCGCGGAGGCGACGATCTTCACCGGGTAGTCCCGCGTGTTGCGGAACTTGAAGTCCGGGTTCGGCCAGCTCACGGTCGCGTCGTGGCCCCATTCGAGGTAGTTGACCATGAAGTAGTGCGCCTCGCGCTCCACCGTCTCCATATTGGAGTAGAGCGCCGCGCAGTAGAGCGTGGAGGACACCTGGCAGACGCCGCCGCCGATCTCCTGCACGACCTCGCCGTCCTGGTAGGCGGCCGCGTACTTGAAGCCCGCCTCCGGCGTGCGCTCGCCCACGGTGCCGTTATACGAGAAGGTCTCGCCCGGGTCGATGACGACGCCGTTCAGCTTCGAGACGGCGAGCTGGATGTTGTTGACGCGCTCCGGCGTGCTGCCGCCGAAGAGCGTGGTCTGCGCGCCGAGCTTATCGCGGAAGAGCATGCCCATCAGGCTCTCGGCGGTGACCTCCGGATAGGTGATCTCCAGCGGGATGGTCAGCGCCTCGGCGGGCGCGGTCTCCTCCCAGATGGACCGGGCCTGCTCCACGTCGAAGGTGCAGCCCACGATCTCCTCCTCCACGTCGAAGGTGCCCTCTTTGAAATAGGCGTCCACCGGCGTGATATGCAGCTCGGTATAGAGGGCGTCGAAATCCGGCTCGGTCAGCTCGTTGTCGATGCGGCGGTGGTCGAGCTCCTTCTGCCCGCTGCGCAGCGCCGTCTCGATCTCCGCGCAGAGCCCGTCGAGATCGATCTGCATCGCGCCCGCGCCCTTGACCATGCGCAGCTCCTCGGCCTCCTTGTCGATCTCGTAGCCCGTGTCCACGGTCTTCTCGGTAAACTCCGCGATGGCCTTCTCCGCCCTCGTGCGGATATAGTCCATATCGAGCTCGGCGAATTTCTGGCTCACGTCCGTCCGGGTGAAGAGCCCCATGCAGTAGCGCAGAAGATTTTCATACCAGTTCTCGCCGTGGCCGTACCGGTAGGCGGCCTCGGCCGCCACCTCGCGCGGCAGCACCGCGCCGGACTCGTACATGTCCAGCTCGAAGCTCACGTCCGCGGGCAGCAGCACCGTCAGCGGGACGGCGGCGTTCGCGTCCCAGCCGGACTCCTTGAGCTTGTCCATGGTCTGCTCGCGCGTCAGGCCGCTGACGTCCACCCCGTCGAGATACACCTTGGGGAGGTTCGTGTCGCTCTTCGTCAGGTTGTAGGCCCCGGCGGTCGACCCGCCTGCCACGACCACGACCACGATCAGCAGCACGATCAGGAACACCTTCAGCCCGTGCAGGAACTTGCGCCATTTGGCCTGCCGCGCCTCGGCGCGCACGGCGCGCTCGAGCTCTTTCGCGGCCCGGGCCTCCGCCTTGGCGGCCTCGGCCTCCAGGC
>JAFUUR010000209.1 GCA_017477695.1 Oscillospiraceae bacterium
CCGCATCGTGGACTCCATGTTCTCCCAGCACGCCAAGTGGCTCAAGGTCTGCAACCAGCTGCCCTGGCGCGCGAAGATCGCCTCGCTCAACTACGTGCTGGCGTCCAACGTCTGGCAGCAGGACCACAACGGCTTCACCCACCAGGACCCCGGCTTCCTCGACCACATGGTCAACAAGAAGGCGGACGTGGTGCGCCTCTATCTGCCTCCCGACGCCAACTGCCTGCTGAGCTGCTTTGATCACTGCATCCGCAGCCGGAATTATGTAAACTGCATCGTAGCCTCCAAGCATCCGCGGCCCCAGTGGCTGACCATGGAGCAGGCCGTCAAGCACTGCACGCAGGGCATCGGGATCTGGCAGTGGGCCAGCACCGACCGCGGCGAGGAGCCGGATATCATCATGGCCTGCTGCGGCGATACGCCTACGCTCGAGACCCTGGCCGCCGTCACCATCCTGCGCGACGCTTTCCCGGAGCTGAAGATCCGCGTGGTCAACGTGGTGGATCTGATGCGTCTGCAGGCCGACACGCAGCACCCACACGGCATGAGCAACCAGGACTACAACCTGCTGTTCACGAAGGACAAGCCCATCCTCATTGCTTTCCACGGCTATCCCAGCCTCATCCACGAGCTGACCTACAAGCGCGCCAACAAGAACCTGCACGTGCGCGGCTATATCGAGGAGGGCACCATCACCACGCCCTTCGACATGCGCGTGCTGAACCAGCTCGACCGCTTCAACCTGGTCATGGCGGCGGTGTACAACCTGCCGCAGCTCGGCAACCGCGGCGCCTATCTGGTGCAGCAAATGAAGGACAAGCTGGTGGAGCACAAGCAGTATATCGCGCAGTACGGCGTGGATCTGCCGGAGGTCTCCGAGTGGAAGTGGACGGACGCCTGACGCGCCCGGCGCGACCGAGCGGGAATACGAACGAAAAAAGCCGGGGCTCCCGGCTTTTTTCGTTTTGCGCGGCGGGATCGCGTGACGGGGAATTCCACTTGTAATAATCCGCCGGGCATGATAGAATAATTTAGTTATTCCCGTTGACTTCATACGGAACGGAGGTGGGTTTGTTGGGCGAAGAGGAGAGAGAAGAGGCTCTGGATTATGAGAGCATCCAGGAGGAGCGCACCGACAAACTGACCGCGCTGCTGGACGGCAGAGACATGAAGCAGCTCCAGCGGTGCATGGAAGAAATGAACGAGTTCGACGTGGCGGAATTCCTCACCGGGATCGAGGACAACCGCATGCCGATGGTCTTCCGCCTGCTCTCCAAGGAGACGGCGGCGGACGTGTTTGCCAATCTCGAGGCGCCGGAGCAGGAGCGGATCATCAACTCCATCACCGACTCGGAGCTGGCCGGCATCGTCGAGGAGCTGTTCGTGGACGACGCGGTGGATATGATGGAGGAGCTGCCCGCGAACGTCGTCAAGCGCGTGATGCGCACCGCCACGCCCGAGACGCGCAACCTCATCAACCAGTACCTGCACTATCCGGAAAACTCCGCCGGCAGCATCATGACCTCGGAGTTCGTGGATCTGAAAAAATACATGAGCGTGAAGGAATCCTTCGCCCGCATCCGCCGCATCGGCGAGGACAAGGAGACCATTTACGTCTGCTTCGTCATCTCCTCGCACCGCAAGCTCGAGGGCATCGTCACGGTCAAGGATCTGCTCCTGGCCGATGATGACGACGTGATCGAGGAGCTGATGGACCGCAACGTCATCTTCGCCACCACGACGGAGGACCAGGAGAGCGTGTCCGAGAAGTTCTCGGACTACGACCTGATCGCGCTGCCCGTCGTGGATAAAGAGGGGCGACTCGTCGGCATCGTCACGGTCGACGATATCATCGACGTCATGGAACAGGAGGCCACGGAGGACTTCGAAAGGATGGCCGGTATGACGCCGTCCGACAAGCCCTACTCCCGCACCGGGCCAATCGAGATGTGGAAAAACCGCATCCCCTGGCTGATGTTTCTGATGCTCTCGGCCACCTTTACGAGCATGATCCTCACGAGCTTCGAGGAGCGGCTCGCCGTGGTCGCGGGGCTGATCCCCTTTATCCCCATGCTGATGGGCACCGGCGGCAACTCCGGCGCACAGTCGGCTACCGCGGTCATCCGCAGCCTCTCCCTGGGAGACACCGAGCCGAAGGACGCGCTGCGCGTCCTCTGGAAGGAATGGCGCACGGCGGCGCTCTGCGGCCTGTCGCTGGCTGCCGTCAACTTCTTCAAGATGCTGCTGTTGGATGGGATGCTGCTCGGCAACCCCAACATCACCGTCGCCGTGTCGGCCACGGTCAGCCTTTCCATCGTCTTCATCGTCATGTTCGCCAAGCTCGTGGGCAGTCTGCTGCCCATCGGCGCCGAGAAGATCGGCCTTGACCCCGCGGTCATGGCAAACCCGCTGATCTCCACGCTGACCGACGCGGTCTCGCTGCTGATCTATATCTTCATCGCCAAACTGATCCTGAACATTTAGGAGCCCCGGTCCATGGAATTTGCTGCACTTATCAACAAGATGGTGATCTTCGTCGTGCTCATGGTCATCGGCTACGTGTGTGCGCGCCGCGGCTTTACCGACGCCGCCTTTACGCAGATCACGAGCAAGCTGGTCATCAACGTCTTCATGTCCGCCACGATCCTCAAATCCGTTCTGGACACGGAGAGCAGCATGGTCCTGTCGGACGTGCTGCGCGCCCTCCTGTTCCTGAGCCTTACGATCGCCTTCTGCTTCGTGGTAGGCGGCGCGGTGACGCGGCTGCTGCGCGTCGACCGGGAGCACGCGGCAATCTTCGAGCTGCTGACGGCGCTCGGCAACACCATGTTCATCGGCGTGCCGGTGGCGCAGGCCGTGCTCGGCTCGCTGTCGGTGTTCTACATATCGCTCTCCAACGTGGCTTTCAACGTGATCCTGTATACCTACGGGGTGTGGCGGCTCAAGGGCGGCGGCACCGGCGCGGCGATCCGCGTGCGGGATATGCTGAGCGTGCCGCTCATCGCGACGACCCTGTCGCTGCTCATCTTCCTGCTGCGCATCCCGCTGCCGCAGGTGCTTCTGGAGCTGACGAGCGCCATGTCCGGCGCGACGATGCCGCTGTCCATGCTGGTGATCGGCACCTCGCTTGGCACTGTGCGCCTGACGGACGCATTCCGAAACAGCCAGCTTTATCTTGCGAGCTTCGTCAAGCTCATCCTCGGGCCGGCCCTCGTGGCGCTGCTGGGCCGCTTCGTGATCAGCGACCGCATCCTGCTGCTGACCTGCGTGATCATCGCGGCCTGCCCGGGCGCGGTCATGGCCTCCGTCCTCTCCATCCAGTACGGGAAGGACTACGTGTACGCCTCCGAGGGCGTGCTGCAGAGCACGGCCCTGTCGATGCTGACGATCCCGGCCCTGCTGTACTTCTTCGCCTGAGAGGTGGTCTTATGCATATCCCGAGCGGCGCGAGCCAGACGGTCGACCTGCTGGACTTCGACGACGCCCTGGCCCTGTCGGGCCAAAGCGGCGGCTACGATCCGGCCAGGTGGCTCTATGTGCCGGACTTTTACACCGAGTACCGATACATCCTCGGCACGCGGGGGGACGATCCGCTGATCTGCATCGGCATCAATCCGTCCACCGCGGCGCCGGACGATCTGGACAATACGCTCAAATCCGTGGCGCGCATCGCAGCCGGCAACGGCTATGATAGCTGGGTCATGTTCAACGTCTACGCGCAGCGGGCCACGCGGCCGGACGATATGGATCGGGAGCGCAACGAGCGCCTGCACCGGGAGAACATGCGCGCCTTCGCCTGGCTCCTCTCCCGCGTGGCGGAGCGCGGGCATTCGCCCGCCATCTGGGCGGCGTGGGGGGCCATCATCGAAAAGCGGCCGTACCTGGCCGACTGTGCGCGCGATATGGTGCGCCTGGGCAAGGCGTACGGGGGGCGCTGGCTGTGCGCCGGGAGCTGCTCCAAAAAGGGACACCCCCACCATCCGCTGTACCTGCGCAAAGACGAGGCCGTACGCGAATTCATGATAGAGGAGTATCTGAAAAGCCTATGAACGAAACGATCAAGATCGCGATCTGCCAGATCCGCACGGAGCTGGAGAGAGCGGAGACCATGGACAAGGCCGCGCGCATGGTGCGCGAGGCGGCGGCGGGCGGCGCGCAGATCGTCGTGCTGCCGGAGATGTACAACACCCCCTATTCCAAGTCCTACTTCCGCCAGGCCGCGCGCCTTGGGCACGAGGACGCGGTGGCTGCCATGTCCGCCTGGGCGCGCGAAAACGGCGTGATCCTGGTCGGCGGGTCGATCCCCGAGGTCACGGAGGACGGGATGTACAACACCTGCTTCGTCTTCGATGAGGAGGGCCGGCAGATCGCGAAGCACCGCAAGGTGCATCTCTTCGAGATCGACGTGCCGGGCATGCGCTTTTCCGAGAAAAAGAACTTCACCGAGGGCTGTGAGATCACGACCTTCGAGACCCGCTACGGCACTATGGGCGCCGCGGTCTGCTTCGACGTGCGCTTTCCGGAGCTGTTCCGGGCGATGGCGGTCCGCGGGGCGAAGATCATCTTCCTGCCGGCGCAGTTCAATATGCGCACGGGGCCCGCGCACTGGGAGCTGGCGATCCGCTCGCGCGCCGTGGACAACGAGCTCTTCATGGTGGCGGCCTCCACGGCGCGCTACGAGGGCTTCGACTATACCTGCTGGGGCCATTCCATGGTGTCCGACCCCTTCGGCATGGTGCTCGCCGAGGCGGACGAGACCGAGCAGATCCTCTATGCGGACGTCGACCTTGCGCGCGTCGACGAGGTGCGCGCGCAGTTGCCCACCTTCCTGCACCTGCGGCGGGACGTCTACACGGTGACGGAGTGATGGAGCCGTACGAGGCGATCGCCGCGTACACGCCCTGGAACGAGCAGGAGGCCCGCGACAGGGAGCTCATCCTCGCATACCTCGCCGCGCACGAGGACGCCTTCCTGCGCAGCGATCTGCCGGCGCACGTGACGGCCTCCGCCTGGGTGGTGAACCCCGCACGGGACAAGGTGCTGATGGCCTTCCACAAGCTGTACGGCTCCTGGGCTTGGATCGGCGGACACGCCGACGGCGACACGGACCTGCTGGCCGTTGCCCTGCGTGAGCTGCGGGAGGAGACGGGCGTCGCGCACGCCCGGCCAGTGAGCACGGAGATCTATTCCCTGGAAGTGCTTACCGTCGACGGTCACGAGAAGCGCGGCGCCTATGTGCCGAGCCATCTGCATCTGAACGTGACCTATCTGCTGGAGGCCGGAGAGGACGAGCGGCTGCACGTCTGCGAGGCGGAGAACAGCGCCGTACGCTGGTTCGGCCTGGAGGAAGCCGTGGCCGCGTCCACGGAGCCGTGGTTCGCGGAGCGGATCTATCGAAAACTGAACGCGAAGCTCAGGAGCTTCACGCCTTGACGAGAAAAAACGAGGGCGCCGTACCCATGCGGGTACGGCGCCCTCGTTTGCGCTTCAGCCGCCGAAGACGGCCAGCAGGAAGCCCGCCGCCACGGCCGAGCCGATGACGCCGGCCACGTTTGGGCCCATGGCGTGCATCAGCAGGAAGTTCGAGGGATTGGCGCGCTGCCCTTCCTTCTGGGAGACGCGCGCGGCCATCGGCACGGCGGAGACGCCGGCCGAGCCGATCAGCGGGTTGATCTTCCCGCCGGAGAGCCGATACATGAGCTTGCCCAGCAGCAGGCCGCCCACGGTGGCGAACTCAAAGGCGATCAGCCCGAGCACGATGATGAACAGCGTCTGCGGCGTGAGGAAGCGGTAGTAGACCGCGGTCGCGCCCACGGAGGTGGACAGGAAGATGGTCACGATGTTCATGAGCGCGTTCTGCGCGGTGTCGCTGAGACGGTCGGTCAGACCGCTCTCCTTGAAGAGGTTGCCCAGCATCAGGCAGCCGAGCAGCGGCGCGACCGAGGGCAGCAGCAGGCACACGAAGATGGTGACGAGGATGGGGAAGAGGATCTTCTGCCGCTTGCTGACCGGACGCAGTTGCTCCATCTTGCAGGCGCGCTCTTCCTTCGTGGTCAGCAGGCGCATGACCGGCGGCTGGATGAGCGGGATCAGCGCCATGTAGGAGTAGGCCGCGATGGCGATGGGCGCCAGATAATCCGGCGCGAGCTTGGAGGTCAGCCAGATGGCGGTGGGGCCGTCCGCCCCGCCGATGATGCCGATGGAAGCGGCCACGTTGGGGGCGAAGCCGAAGAGACCGATGGCCATCAGGAACGCGGCGAAGATGCCGAGCTGCGCCGCGGCGCCGAGCAGAAGGCTCTTGGGGTTCGCAATCAGCGGACCGAAATCCGTCATTGCGCCGACGCCCATGAAGATCAGCGAGGGATAGATCCCGGATTTGACGCCGATGTAGAGGATATCCAGCAGACCGCCGTCGTGGATGATGTCCGTCAGACGAATCTTTCCGGCGATGTACGCGTCCCAAAGCTCCGGGTGGTACATCTCCGAGCCGGGCAGGTTGGTGAGCAGCATCCCGAAGGCGATGCCCACCAGCAGCAGCGGCTCGAACTTCTTCGCCAGACCCAGATACAGCAGCACGCAGGCGATAACGAGCATCGCGATCTGCCGCCAGTCGGCCAGGAGCATATAAAAGCCCGAGGTCTGTCCCAGTCGGGACAAGGTTTCCAGTATACTCATGGCGGCTCCTCAGATCACCAGCAGCGTGTCGCCGGTGGCGACCACGGCGCCCTTGGCGGCGCTGATCTGCCGGACGACGCCGTCACACGGGGCGGCGACCTCGTTTTCCATTTTCATGGCTTCGATGATGACCAGCACGTCGCCGGCCTTGACAGCCTGCCCCACGCTTACCGGGATGCGCAGGACGTTGCCGGGCAGGGGAGAGGGCACGGGCGTGCCCGCGGTGACGGGCGCCGCTGCAGGAGCGGGCGCAGCGGCAGGCGCGGCA
>JAFUUR010000210.1 GCA_017477695.1 Oscillospiraceae bacterium
ATTGAAAAGCAAGCCGCCCGGCGACCGAAGCCTGTGCTGTGATATGATCTTCCGGTCACGTGAAATACAAAAGTACGTCGCCTCAAGAGCACAGGAACGCTTGCTTTACGTCTGTATTATACCAGATACGGCGGATTTGTCATTGAACTTGAAGTTTAACGCTGTCGGCGTTTCCTGAAGCGCGTTCTGCCGCGGGTGTATTTACAACCGGATCTCAGCATGGTACAGTACTCTTGGAGCCGGAAAACGCACTTGCTTCCTTTTGCGTTTTGCCCAGCCAGCCCGGTATTTGACGGAGGTGAAGCGCCATGCGCCAGCATATATGTACGTGCCTTCTTTGCGGCGGGCAAAATCATCTTTCGTTTGAAGAGCCGTATCCGCAATTCGGCCAGCAGCTCGTCCGCTTCTGCCGGCACTGTGGAAAGGACACGCCGCAGACCATGACTATGACGAGGAAGATCGCCGCGGAGCTGCGCAAGAAGAAAGCGGAAGAAGATCTCAAGCAGTCGATCGTCAGCTACTGCCAAAAGTATGGCTTCACCTGTCGGTTTCTGTATGAGTCCGTGATCATAACAACGCCGGTCTCCAGCTGGCAGTTTCCCTATCATGCGCCTCGCAAAACACTGCGGCATGAGAGCACCGTAAAAATCAACTTCGCGACGGGTGACTACGCCAAAACGCACGAGCAGTTCAGCAACAGAAAAATGACCTGTGAGGAGGTCATCGACTATATTGCCGCCCATGACGAATGGAGGCAAAGGGAAGCGGAGAAGCATGTCGCAGAAGAAAGCAAAACAGATCCCGCTTGAGCGACCTGATGGTATTGCGATGCTGTGCCCGGAGCGGGCCGAAGCCCGCTCCGGGTTTTTATCGCTCACGTTCCCGGCTGTTTTCCTTTTAAGGGCTTGACAAGCGTTTTTTCCGGTGAGTAGAATGGTAATGCCCGAGCCTCTCAGAACTGAATGGGCGGCTTCGGAAGCAACGAATAACAAAAGGAAGGCAAAGCCTGTCCCGACGGCTTAACGCCCATTTCAAAACGACCATGACATTGGACACTCTTCTCTCCGACAGCGCGTCCGCCGTCGCCTACATGGTGCGCGGGATCACGCACGTCTGCCGGAATATGAAAAAGCGCAGCCCCGGCAGCGACGGCGAGCGGGAGGCCGCGGAATATATGGCACAGGTCCTGGAAAGCGAGTGCGGCTGTACGGACGTGCGGGTCGAGGCCTTCGACGAGCACCCGGGCGGCTTCTACGGATACCTGTATTTCTCCGCCGTACTGGACGTGATCTGCGGCGCGGCGTTCTTCTTCCTCCCGGCGCTGAGCATCCTCTCCGGCGTCCTGGCGATCCTTTTGATGCTGTTCCAGTTCATCCTGTACCACGAGATCGTCGACCGTTTCTTCGCCCTGCGCCGCGGCACGAACGTGACCGCCGTCCGCCCCTGCGCGGGCGAATGCCGCCGCCGCGTGTTCCTCAACGGGCATCTCGACGCGGCGTGGGAATGGCCGCTGAACTATCACTTCGGGGGCGTCGTCTTCGAGGCGCACAGCGTCGGCGCCACGGTCGGGGTCTTGTATTACATCGCCCTGTCGGTCTGCCGGCTCTGCGGCGCCGGCGCGTGGGCACGCACGGCCGGCTGGATCGGGTTGCTCTTCTTCCCCTTCTGGATCGGCCTGCCCTTCCTGCGGAACAAAAACCGCGTCGTGGACGGTGCCAACGATAATCTCAGCGGCTGCTACATGGGCGTCGCTCTGCTGCGGGCCATGGAGCTGCACGGGATCACGCTGGAGCACACGGAGGTCGGCGTCCTGCTGACGGGCTCCGAGGAGAGCGGCCTGCGCGGCGCGAAGGCCTGGAGCCGGGCGCACCGGGAGGAATACGCCGACGTGCCCACCTTCATCTACTCCTTCGACACCATCCACGACCCCCGCTTTCTGATGACGAACGAGCGGGATCTCAACGGAACGGTGAAGGCCGACCGCGCCATGAGCGAGCTGTTCCTCACCGCCGCCGCTGAGCTGGGGATCCCCTGCAGGCGCGGCTGGGTGCCGCCGATGGGCGGCGGGACGGACAGCGCGGCCTTTCTGCAGGGCGGCTTCCGGGCCGTCTGCATCACGGGTCTGAACCACCGGCTGGAGGATTATTACCATACCCGCCGCGACAGCTGCGACAATCTGGACGCGCGGGGCCTGGAAAACTGTTATCGCGCCGCCGTGAAAACGGTGGAAAAAATAGACGCGGGCGCTCTGGATCGAACGCAGGGGCGCTCCCCCACGACGAAGCGGAAGGACGGTCAGACATGAAACAGCTCATCAAAAACGGCAAGATCTACGACGGGACCGGCGCCGCCCCCTTCACGGGCGACGTGCTGCTCGAGGACGACCGCATCGTGAAGGTCGCGGCCGTCATCGATGAAGAGGCGGACCGGGTCTACGACCTGGAGGGTCTGTCCATCGCGCCCGGCTTCATCGACGGGCACTCGCACAACGACTGGTTCGCCATCAAGAAGGAGCCTCTCCCCTACTTCGCGCCCTTCCTGCGGCAGGGCATCGCCACCTTCGTGACCGGCAACTGCGGCGTCTCCGCCATCGGCTTCGAGCCGGACTGCCCGCACATGGACGTGATGGGCGCCGGGCTCTTCAGCTTTCGAGATACGACCGGGGCCTACGGCACGCTGGACGAGTTCTTTGCCGCCGTCGACGGCAACATGCCCTGCAACCTGAGCGTGCTGGCCGGGCACTGCACGGCGCGCGCCGCCGTCTCCGGGAGCGTCAACCGGAAGCTCACGCCGGAGGAAGAGGAGCGGATGCTCGCCATTCTGGAAAAGGCGCTGCAGCAGGGCGCGGCCGGGCTCTCGCTCGGCATGATGTACGATCCCGGCCTCTACGCCGACGTGGAGGAGCAGCGCAAGCTCGCCCGGCTCTGCGTCAAATACGGCAGGCCTCTGACCGTGCACCCGCGGGCGGAGTCCAAGGTCTCGATGGCCTATCCGCAGCTGCTCGGCCGGGCGCACATCCTGCGCGCCTTTGACGAGCTGGCGGAGATCTCCCGGGGGACGCCGCTGAAGCTGCACTATTCCCACGCCATCTTCGTGGGGCGCAGCTCCTTCAAATACAAGGACGAGCTCCTGAAGATGATGGACGAGCTGCGCGCGGGCGGCGTGGACGTGATGTTCGACATCTACGACGAGACGCTGGGCGTCTCGGTCATCACGGTGATCCTGCCGGACTGGTACCGCAGCATGAGCCCCGCCGAGAAGAAAAAGCCCCTCACCCGGCTGAAGCTGGCGGCCCTGGTCAAGGCCAGCAGCCTGCTGCTGGGCTTCGGCTTCAAGGATATCGTCGTGGCCTACGTCGGCCCCGGCTGCGAGCGCTTCGAGGGCAAGTCCGTCCACCAGATCGCGCAGGAGGAGGGTCTGAGCGACCTCGACGCCTATCTGATGCTCTGCGAGGTTAGCGATTTCAAGGGCCGCGTGAACATGGGCCCGTACTCCACGCCGGAGATCATCTCCGAATTCGAGCATAACGAGCACTGCCTGTACATGACGGACGCCTGGGTGGAGGATCACGGCGTGCAGAACCCGGCGATCTACGACTGCTATCCGAAGTTCCTGCGCGACTCTCTGCTGGGCACCGGGGACACCATGCCCAACACCATCCGCCGCATGACGGGCGCCATCGCCGACCGCTTCCTGCTGCCGGAGCGCGGCTACCTGAAGGCGGGATATTTCGCCGACCTCACCGTCTTTGACGAGGAGGCGATCCGCCGGGCGGCGCCGGACCGGGAGCGCGCGTTCGGCATCGAAAAGCTCTTTATCAACGGCAGGCTGGTGCTGGACGGCGGCGAGCTGGACGAAGAGGCCCTGAAGACCACGGGCCGGGCGATCCGCGTTCCGGCCGCTTCCGTGGCATCGTGCGCATAAAGGGCTGCGCTTATGACGCGAGAACTGAGTATAGCGAATATCTGGAACGATCTGCTCTCGATCGGTGCGCCGATGCTCACCGGCATGTGCGTCACGCTTATCCTGTGGATCGTTTATATCGTGCTGCGCGCAAAGGGTATCCTGGTCCCAAAGCGAAAAAAGAAGCTGCAAAAGCAGCAGGCGATCCGGGACGGGCACGTTCTCACGGCGCGCCGCGTGAGTGTTTATTACAAAAACGAGCGGCAGTACAGCTACAGGGCCCGCTTTGCGTATGAGGCTGCGGGACGAACGTACAGCCGCGGCGTCGTGAGCCGGATGGAGCCGCCCGAGACGCTGAAGATGTATTACACGGACGATCCGGCCAAGGCGTTCAGCGATTACGACCTCGGGCCGAGCCGATGGCAGATCCTGGGTTTCATCCTGCCCGCCTGCATCGGGGCACTGGTCACGCGTCTGCTGCAGTGAGCGGCGGCCCGCCCCGCCCGCAAGCGGCTATCTGCCATATCTTACCGGAAAGGCGGCGTCGTCTATGAAACCAACCGAATCGACGCCGGGCGGCAACCCGCTCGGCACGGAGCCGATCGGCCGACTGCTGCTGCGCTTCGCCGTGCCGACCATCATCAGCACGCTGGTAGGCTCTCTGTACAACGTCGTGGATCAGATCTTCATCGGCCAGCGGATCGGCTATCTGGGCAACGCCGCCACCACGGTGGCCTACCCGCTGACGATCCTCGCAGGCGCGCTGACGCTGCTGTTCAGCAACGGCTCCACGGTCAACTTCAACGTCCTCAACGGCGCCGGGAAAAAGGACGAGGCCCTCTCCTTCGCGGGCAACGGCCTCGCGCTGCTCGTGCTGCAGGGGGCGGTGCTCGCGCTCGTGGTCGGCTGCTTCACGCCCTGGTTCACCGCCCTCTTCGGCGCGACGGAGCAAGTCTTCCCCTACGCGCTGCGCTATCTGCGCATCGTAGCGGTCGGCCTGCCCTTCCTGGCGCTCACCTCGGGCGGGACGCTGCTGGTCCGCTCGGACGGCAGCCCGCGCTACGCCCTGGTCTGTTCGCTCGCGGGCGTGGGGCTGAACTTCGTGCTGGACTGGCTGTTCCTCTTCCCGCTGGACATGGGGATCGGCGGCGCGGCGCTGGCCACCGTGCTGGGGCAGATCCTGTCCGCGGCGATGGTGCTGGGCTATCTGCGCCGCTTCAGGACGGGCAAGCTCCTGGCCGCGCATCTGCGCGTGCGTGCCGGGCGGCTGCGGCAGATCGTGTCCATCGGCACCGCGGCGAGCCTGAACCAGGCGGCCATGCTGCTGATGAACCTGGTGCTCAACGCCTCGCTGCGCCACTACGGCGAGCTGTCCGTCTACGGCGGGAGCGAGGCGCTGGCCGCGGCCGGTGTGGTCACGAAGGTCAACTTCCTCTTTTACTCCACCATCATCGGCTGCAGCATCGGCGGCGGGCCGATCATGGGCTTCAATTACGGCGCCCGGCAATACGGCCGCGTCAAGGAGACCTATTACAGGACCCTGTGCTATTCGCTGGCCGTCGGCGCGGTGGAGACGCTGTGCTTCCGTCTTTTCCCCGGGCAGATCCTGCGGCTTTTCGGCAGCGGGGCCGGCGGCTATGAGAGCTTCGCGCTGCGCTATATGCAGGTCTTCATGCTGCTGGTGATCCTGGCGGGGCTGCCGCCGATCTCCATGAACGTGATGAGCTCCATCAAGAAGCCCGTCAAGGGCGTGATCATTTCCCTCTCCAAGCAGCTCGCGCTGATCGTCCTGCTGCTGGCGCTGCCCCGCCTCTTCGGCGTCGACGGTGTCCTGTACGCGGGCCCCGCGGCGGACCTGCTCGCGGCGGTCTGTTCGATCCTCGTGGTGCGCAGGGAGTTTCGTCTCCTGGCGTAACGCGCAGGAGCCAAGCCCCGCGTCTTGCGCCGACCGGGGAAATGTGGTATCATCTTCACGTGGATCCGGGCGGCAGCCGCCCCAAAGAGAAAGGAGATCCGCCATGAACAAGCTCACCAAGCAATTCGGAAAACCGGTCTGCGTCGTCCTTTACGCGGTCTTCGCCGCGCTCGCCGCAAAGAAGAAGCCGATCCCCTTCCTGGCCCTGCTGGCGATGCACGCGGTGGAATACGCCGTCATCGGAAGGAAGGTCGCCGCGGAGCACGCGATCCCGCAGGCTTCCGCAGCGGCGAACTGTCTGGCCTTCGGCTTCACCTGGTGGAAGCCGATCAAATACGGCTTCTGAGCAGCAAAAAAAGAGACGCCTCGTGTGTCTCTTTTTTGTTGCCGGATGATGCGCCGGAGACAGGCTGCCGCGTGCTTGTATCGTCCGTGC
>JAFUUR010000211.1 GCA_017477695.1 Oscillospiraceae bacterium
CCAACATGATCGGCCGCTTTGAAAAGAAGATCCACGATCTGGAGCTGACCCGCATGATCTCCGTGCAGATGGCGCCGCAGATCCGCATGGTCCAGAACAACGACTCTCTCATGGCCGAGAAGATCCAGACCTCGATCGTCAACACCATTCCTCTGTGGAAAAACCAGATGGTCATGGCCATGTCGCTGTATCACTCCGAACAGGCCATGAAGGCGCAGCGTGAAGTCACGAACGTGACCAACGAACTCCTGCAGAAGAATGCCGAGACCCTGCACCAGGGCAGTGTCGGCATTGCCAAGGAGGCGGAGCGCGGCATCGTCGACCTGGAGACGCTGAAGAAGACCAACGACGAGCTGATCGCCACGCTCGACGAGTTGCGTCAGATCCAGGACGACGGCAGGATCCGCCGCGCCCAGGCTGAGGAAGAGCTCGGCCGTATCGAAGGCGCATTGAAGCAGAAGCTGCTTGAGATGAAAGGCTGAGTGAGCTCCTGCTGGATTAAGGAGTAAGCTATGAGTTTTTTCAAAAAAAGACCTGTCGCAGTCGTCATCACGCTGATCGTTGTTATCGCAGCGACGCTTCTCTCCGTTAACGTGAAGCTCGGCAGCAAATGCCGGGACGTGATCGGCGGCTTCTATGACGGTGTCGAGTATAAGGGCTATACGCAGAAAGGGATCGCCACCCATCTGCGAAACATCAACGCCTATGCCGACGGTCTCGTCACCATCGCCAGCCATTATGGATTGGACACCGAAGACGTAGAGGACGCTTCCGAATGGCTGAAGCTCGCGCTCGACTATTCCCGCGACGATATCGCATACATTTACGACACCTATCAGGATCTGAACAAGGCCCTGGTCGGTCTCGAGTATCAGCTCGACAGGACGGATCTGAGCGAACGCGACGCGGACGGCGTGCAGCAGTATACGGCGTCTATCACCGGGGCGCAGTCCTCGATTGAGTCCGCCGGATACAACGAGAGCGTGCGGGAATTTCTGCGTTCCTACGACCGCTTCCCCGCGAGTTTTCTCGGGGCGCTGGCCGGCGTGAAAATGCCGGAGTACTTTTCGTGAGCTATGAAGGCTTTCAAGAAAACTGTCTCCCTGCTCGCGGCCTTGCTTCTGTGCCTGAGCCTGATGCCGAGCGCCTTTGCCCTCGTCTCTCAGAGCGACAGCTTCTACGTGGCCGACTATGCAAACGTCCTTACCGAGGCAACCGAGCAGAAGATCATCAACTATAACGGCGCGCTCGAGCAGCAGTGCCAGGGAGCGCAGATCGTAGTCGTCACGGTGGACTATCTCGACGGCATGACCAGCGATACCTACGCGTATCAGCTATTCAACGATTGGGGCGTCGGCTCGTCGGACTACAATAACGGTATGCTGCTCCTGCTCGCCACGCAGGAGAACAAGGCCTGGCTCGCCTACGGTCTTGGCCTGACCTCGCAGCTTGACAGCAGCGATGTCGACGCGATGCTGGATCGTTATTTCTGGTCGGATTTCGACAAGGAGAATTACGACAGCGCCGTCAATAAGCTCTTCTCGGCGCTGCTGAACTGGTACGATTCCGTATACGGCTCGCAGGTCGCGGCTGCCGGTTCTTCTTCCGCAGTCTCCACGCCTTATCAGCAGTCCCCGTCCGACGGCTACGGATATGTTTCCTCCTTTGACAGCTTCCGGCAGCTCATCCGGCTGCTCATCATTGTTGCGATCTTTGTCTCGATCTTCGGCTCCGGCAGCAGACGCGGCGGCTCCTCCTGGCTCCCCTGGCTCCTGTTCTTCAACTCCGCTTCGCGCAGGCGCGGCGGCTGGAACGGACGAGGCCCCCGCGGCGGCGGTGGTTTCGGAGGCGGAGGCTTCGGTGGCGGCTTCGGTGGCGGCTTTGGCGGCGGCAGTGGCTTTGGCGGCGGCGGCTTTTCCGGCGGCGGTGGCGGCCGCAGATGATTTGAAACAAAACAGAGAGATTGGAGTACCATAATGTCTATTGAAAAAGGGCGCGCTTATTTTCGCAGTCTCGGGATCGAAGACCGCGTGCAGGAATTTGAGGTCTCTTCCGCAACCGTGGATCTGGCCGCTCAGGCTCTCGGCGTAGAGGGCGCGAGGATTGCAAAGACGCTGTCGTTCAAAACAGCCGACGGCTGCATGCTTATCCTGGCCGCCGGCGACGCGCGTATCGATAACCATAAGTTCAAGGATAAGTTCCACTTTAAAGCGAAGATGCTCTCCGCGGACGAAGTGCTGGAGCTGGTCGGTCATCCCGTCGGCGGCGTGTGCCCGTTCGGTTGCAACGAGGGTATCCCCGTGTATCTGGATGAGAGTCTGAAGCGCTTCGTGACCGTGTTCCCCGCCGTAGGCAGCGCGAGCAGCGCGATCGAGCTGGATCTGGACGAGCTGTTCCGCTATTCCAAGGCGCTCGAGTGGATCGACGTTTGCAAACTGCCCGAGGCTTGACAGCGCTTTGCATAAGTAAGACCGGGAGCTGTACGCAGCTCCCGGTCTTATACTTTATTTCAGCACGACCTTTTGATAGTTCTTTTTCCCGCGGCGCAGGATGAGACCCGCCCGGAGGGCGTCGGCCCCGTAGGCTTGGCCGATATCCGTCACCTTCTTGTCGTCAACGGTCACGCCGCCCTGCTGGACGTTGCGCCGCGCGTCCGATTTGGACGAGCACAACCCGGTCTTCACCAGAAGCGTCATGATATCGATCTGTCCTTCGATAAGATCCGTCTCGCCGAGCTCGGTCGTCGGCATATTTTCGTCGCTGCCGCCGCCGGAAAAGAGCGCCTTTGCAGAGGCCTCCGCCTTTTTCGCTTCCTCCTCGCCGTGGACGAGACTCGTCAGCTCATAGGCCAGGATCTCTTTCGCGCGGTTGAGCTCGCTGCCCTCCCATGCGGACATTTCCTCGATCTGCTCCAGCGGCAGGAAGGTCAGCATGCGGGTGCACTTCATCACGTCGGCGTCACCAACGTTGCGCCAATACTGGTAGAAGTCGTAAGGGCTGGTCTTATTGGGGTCGAGCCACACGGCGTTACCCGCGGTCTTGCCCATCTTGTTGCCCTGCGAGTCCGTAAGCAGTGTGATCGTCATAGCGTGCGCGTCCTTGCCGAGCTTCTTGCGGATGAGCTCTGTGCCGCCGAGCATGTTGCTCCACTGATCGTCCCCGCCGAACTGCATGTTGCAGTCGAAGTGCTGGAAGAGATAGTAAAAGTCGTAGCTCTGCATGATCATGTAGTTGAATTCAAAGAAGCTCAGGCCTCTCTCCATGCGCTGCTTGTAGCACTCCGCGCGCAGCATGTTGTTGACGGAGAAGCAAGCGCCCACCTCGCGCAGCAGCTCGACGTAGTTGAGATCCAGCAGCCAGTCGGCATTGTTGACCATGAGCGCCTTACCGTCGCTGAAGTCAATGAACCGCTCCATCTGACGCTTGAAGCACTCCGCATTATGGTCGATATCCTCACGCGTCAGCATCTTGCGCATATCCGTGCGGCCGGAGGGGTCACCGATCATCGTCGTACCGCCGCCGATGAGAGCGATCGGCTTGTTCCCGGCCATCTGCAGACGCTTCATCAGCGTCAGCGCCATGAAATGTCCGGCCGTCAGACTGTCTGCCGTGCAGTCGAACCCGATGTAGAAGGTCGCCTTCCCGTTGTTGACCATTTCGCGGATCTCGTCTTCATTCGTCACCTGTGCGATCAAGCCGCGCGCTACCAGTTCCTCATAGATCCCCATTGTTTACTCCTCACCTTTCTTCTGATTGTTCATGATCATCGTCTCCGCGAGCTGAGCGGCAAAGTTGATGTACTCGCCACAACGGCTCTTGTCCCCTTTCAGGACTTCGCAGCGCAGCGTTCCGAAGTGCTCGCGGAACGCGCCCGTATAGGCGACGGTGAGCGCAGCGATCTTATCCTTTGCCGCCTGGTCCCTGCTTTCCGTGAAGGGGCAACACAAGCTCAGCGCCATGACGCCGCCCGACACAGCGCCGCAGACTTCTCCGCAGCGAAGGCCGCCGCCGAACCCGGCGCTGACGGCAAGCGCGTCCCGGTCGTCCATACCGGTATAAGGAGCGCAGGAGCATAAAACGCTCTGTGCGCAGTTAAAGCCGCTCAAATGCAGCTCGGTCGCTCTCTCTTGAACTCCCATGTTTCCACCCTCTCCGTTAAAACGCCCTCTGTCCGTCGGACAGAGGGCAAATCTTTGCGGTACCACCTCTGAAACGCCAGCCCCTCGCGGGGATGACCTCAGTGAGTGCAAAGCACTCGCGCGCTGTACCGGGCGCTCCCGTCACAGCCTACTCTCCGCAGATTTCGGTGTGCCGCTCCGAACCGTATTTCCCGTACGTCTCTCTCCCCCTTACACCTACCGGGGGTTCTCTGCGCAGAGGCTGCACGGTACTCCTGTTCTTCCTCGCGTTGACGCGTGCATTATATATAATCTTTTCCGGACTGTCAAGCCTTTCGCAGGTCGTAGTTGGCCTGGATGCAGCTGATCGCGCGTGTCAGCGCGCGGTTGACCGGCGTCGGCACACCGAGCTCGTCGCCGTAACGGGCGATCGCTCCGTTGAGATGGAGGATCTCCGTCTGCCGGTGATTGAGCAGCACGTCCTGCGCCATCGACGGATAGTAGTCTGCAAAGCCGGCGGCAAGGCGAGGCAGCTCCTGCTGCATTTCCGGCCAGAGATCACCGGCTCCGGCGGCTTCCGCCACACGGCAGGCCTCCTGCCAGACACTGAGCACCAGCTCGCGCCCCTGCTCGTTTGCAAGGATCGCGCCGACCTTCAGTCCCAGCAGCGCAGAGACCGTGTTGTAACCGCTGTTGGAGATCGCTTTTCTCCAGATATAGGGCCAGATATTTTCCTCGTAGCTTGCGCAGCAGCCGCCTTTGACGAAGCAGTCTTCCAGCCAGAGGCCCGCAGCACGGCTCGCCGCGCTCTCGCTGGCAGGACCGAAACGCATCACGATGCCGGACTCCGGCTTGCTCACGCACAGGCCCGGCTCCGGCAGCTCCGTCCCGATCTGACCGAAGCCGCATAGGATGCGCTCGGCCGGAACGTACTGCTTGAGCACGTAGTCGTTATCCAGGCCGTTCTGCAGGGAGATGAGCACGGTATGCTCGCCGATGCAGGGGAGCACGGACGGCATGATGCTCTCCGTCTGCGTCGCCTTCACCATGATGATCACCATGTCCATCACGCCGATCTGCGAGGCGTTGTAAGCGCAGGTAAAGCCTTTCAGGAGCTCCTCCTCGCCGTTGAGCCGAAAGCGCAGGCCCTCCGCGGCGATCTTGTCCATATGGGCCTTATACATATCCACGAGATACATGTCCGCCCCGCCCTTTTTCAGATACGCGGCAAACACGCTGCCGGCGGCCCCGCTGCCGATCATTGCGATCTTCATGTCTTATCCTCCATTTCATCGTGTTCCCTTTTATATGCTTCCGCCGCGGACAACTGCTCTTCCGCGCTGGCGAGTCCAAGATCTGTGACGCGATCTCCGCCGTGCAGTCTGGCCAGTTCCCTGCGTCTCCCCTCGCGGTCGAGCAGGGCCACCTCCGTATACGTACGGCCGCCGCGCTCCTCCTTGGCGATCCGATAATGGCTGTCCGCCATGGCGGCGATCTGCGGCAAGTGAGTGACGCACATGACCTGCTTGCCCGTAGATACCGCATACAGCTTCTCAGCCACGCGCTGAGCGGCGATACCGGAAACCCCGGTGTCGATCTCATCAAAGATCATCGTATTGACAGGATCATTTTCGGCAAAGACGTTTTTCATTGCCAGCATGATTCGGCTCAGCTCGCCGCCGGAGGCGATCTTGCTGATCCTTCCCAACTCCTCGCCGGCGTTGGCGGACATCAGAAACCGCACCTGGTCGGCGCCCGTTGCGATGAAACCTGGCTCGCCGCCGACCGGCAGCATCTCCACGGCGAAACGGACGGACGGCATATTGAGCGCGCGAAGCTCTGAAACGATCCGTTTCTCGAGCCGCCGCGCCGCTTCTCTGCGGCTCTCGCTCAGACTCTGCGCAGCCTTTTTGCAGCGCGACGCCTGTGCCGTTAGCTCACGGTTGAGTTTTTCGGCGCGCTCGTCCGCATATTGGATATTATCCAGTCGCTCCCGGCACTCGTCGAGATAAGCGATCAAGGCCTCGTCGTCTCTCCCGTATTTCCGTTCTAGCTTGGAAAGCAGCGCTAGACGCTCTTCGAGCTGGTCGTATTCTTCCGGTGAAAAGTCCAGACTGTCGCGGAAATCACGCAGCCTTTCCGCCGCATCCGTCAGTGCGTATCCCGCTTCGCGGATCGTCGCGGCCGCCGGCTCCAGATCTGACGCGATGGAGGCCGCTCTGTCCGCATAATACCCAGCGTTCTGCGCCATGGAGATGGCGTTCTCGTCCCCTTCATACAGCAGTGAATAGGCCTCGTCCAGCGCTTCCGTCAGCTTTTCGGAATTGCGGAGCAGATCTCTTCTGGCGACAAGACCGTCCCGCTCACCCGCCTTGAGCTGCGCGCGCTTCAGCTCATCGATCTGATACCGAAGACTGTCGCCCAGGCGCTCCTTTTCGATCTCGTCCATCTGCAGGCTCGAGAGCTCCTTGACGAGCGCGGCATACCGGCTGTACTCGCCGCGATACCGGTCGAGCGCCTCCTCGTGCGCGCCGAAACGATCCAGATATGCGAGGTGTCTGCGTTCGTCCATGAGCTGGCGCCCATCATTCTGACCGTGGATATCCACGAGCAGAGCGGCGAGGTCCTTGAGCTGAGCCGCGGTCACGGGAGCGCCGCATATACGGCAGCTGCTCTTTCCGTCTGCGCCGATCCTTCGCTGTATGATCAGCTCGTCCTCCGCGTCGATCTCGTTTTCCGCGAGCCAGTCCTCTGTCCCGGCGAGATCGAACACTGCGGATACGACGCCCTTCTCCGCGCCGGAGCGCACGAGTTCACGGCTCACTCTCTCCCCCAGCACGGCACCGATCGCATCGATCACGATCGATTTGCCGGCACCGGTCTCGCCGGTGAGCACGTTCAGTCCTTCCGTGAAGCTGATATCGGCCCGCTCGATCACGGCTATGTTTTCGATATGCAACTCGTTCAGCATATTCTCCTACCTGTTCGCAGCTCCTCAGAACAGCAGCTCGATCTCGTGATAGAAAGTCTGCGCGGCCTCATTGTCACGCATGGCCAAAAAAGCCGTGTCATCTCCGGCCAGCGTCCCGACGAGGCCCTGGATATCCATACCGTCGATCGCCGAGCAGGCGGCCGGCGCAAGGCCGGGCAGCGTGCGGATGATAAAGAGGTTTTGCGCCACGTCGTAAGATACGACGCTCTCCTTGAAGATCGTCTTCAGCCGCTGCTCCGTGCCGTCCGGCTCCGATCTGCCGGCCGCAACGTAGCGGTAGTTCCCGTTCGGCCCCAATTCCTTGATCAGGCGCATATCCTTGATGTCTCGCGACAGGGTCGCCTGGGTGCTCTTCACACCGCGCTCAGCCAAAGCGAGCAGCAGCTGGTGCTGTGTCTCGATATCCCGTTCCGCGATGATCTCCAAAATTGCATTCTGTCTGCCAGGCTTCATCATGAGCCCTCCCGTCAGCGTAGTTTTTCATAGGCGATCTCATAAAAGCTCTTCAGCCCAGGGTTCGCCATCTTCGTATAATGCTCCGATCTGCTTACGTAGATCACGTCTCCGTTTTCCAGATCCATGACCGAGTTCCCATCGACGGACATATAGGCACGCCGACCGTGAAGCTTTTCCGCCTTGACCTTGATGCACCTCTGCGGATCCAGCACGAAAGAGCGCGCCCCCATGACGTGCGCACAGATGGGGCTTATGATGATGTTCTCCGCATCCGGCTCGATGATCGGTCCACCGGCCGACATGGAGTAACCGGTCGAACCCGTCGGCGTCGCAAGGATGATCCCATCGCCGGAGAAGGCGGTGATCGTATCGCCGCCACAGGAAGCCGTGAGCTGAATACAGTCTCCATAGCCGTGCAGGACAATGTCGTTGAGGGCGTGGTCCATGCAGACGGTCTCGCCGTTTCGCTCCATCCGCACGTCGATCATCATCCGGCGGCTGATCTTATAGCGCCCCTTCGCCGCGTCGACGATCAGTGGGAGGTCCTCCGGCTCAAGAGCGGTCATAAACCCCTTCGTACCCAGGTTGACGCCCAGGATCGGCAGCGGCAGCGCATGTATCTGACGCACGACGGACAGGATCGTACCGTCTCCGCCGATCACGATGCAGAGGCTGCACGCGTCAGCGACGTCTTCCAGCGCGCTGACGGAGATATCCGTCGGCAGAACGTTCGGATCATCCTCCGCAAAGACGGGACAAACGGCCGTTTCAAAGCCCGCCTCCCGCAGGAGGCGGCAGGCCTCCTTCGTCAATGCGAGTTGATGATCCCGAAATGGATTTGGACATACAGCGATCATGGCAACGCTCCTCAAAGAACAGCGTGCGAGGCTTCCACGACCGCGGACACGTCGACCGCGAAACCCGGCTCTTCACTGTTGCGCATATGGCATATATATTCGATGTTCCCTTCCGGACCCTTGATAGGCGAATAATCAAGACCCATCACACACAGACCGTGGTCCGGCGCAAAATCAAGGATCTCACGGATGACGCTTTCGTGTACCGCCGGGTCGCGAACGACGCCCTTCTTTCCCACGGCTTCTCGCCCCGCTTCAAATTGCGGCTTGATCAGGCAGACGAGGTCGGCATCCGGTTTCAGCAGCTTTTTTACAGCCGGAAGGACCAGGCGGATCGAAATGAACGAAACGTCCATGACTGCAAGATCCAGCGCCTCCGGGATCTGCTCCGCGGTGATATAGCGCAGGTTCGTGCGCTCAAGGTTTATGACGCGTTCATCCGTTCGCAGCTTCCAGGCAAGCTGCCCGTAGCCTACGTCGACCGCGTAGACCCGCGCGGCGCCGTGCTGGAGCAGCACGTCGGTAAAGCCTCCCGTCGAGGCCCCGCAATCGATGCAGACCTTGCCCGCAGGATCGATCGGAAAAACCTTCAGCGCCTTGTCAAGCTTGAAGCCTCCGCGGCTCACGAAGGGCAGCGGCTCTCCGTGCACTTCGATCTGTACGTCGGGGTCGACGGGCGTGCCCGGTTTGTCCATACGACGGCCGTTTACGAAAACGACGCCGCTCATGATCGTGGTCTTGGCTCTCTCCCGGCTCTCCGCAAGGCCGCGGTCAAACACGAGCTGATCCAGTCTGATCTTCTTCATCCGTATCCCGTTGCTCGCCGGCGCACATCTTTTCCGCGCATTCCACGATCGCCTGCGCATCCACGCCGTGATCACGCAGAAGCCGGGCGCGGTCGCCGTGAGCGACGATCCCCTCTCCCAAATTCAAAAGCGCCGCGCCTTTGAGGCGCCGCCCCTCGGCCGAAGCGCAGGCCAGGATCGTCTCGCCCACGCAGCCGGCTGCACATATCTCCTCCGAGGCAATGAAGCGCCCCGTCTTTCGCAGGGAGGCCATCGTTTCCGGAAAAGCATTTCCGCGGATCGCGTTGATCTTGACGAGTTCAGCGGAAATACCGACACGTTCCAGCGTGTCGACAGCCTCGAGCGCCTCGTTGATCATCATGCCGTAGGCGACGATCGTTACGTCCGTACCGGCGCGCAGGACTTCCTCCGTACCGTGCGAACAGGCGGAATACTTTCCCTCACCGCCTCTCGGGTAGCGCACGGCGACAGGTCCCTCGATCTCGAACAATGCCGCGTGCAGCATCTTTTCCAGCTCCTCAAAGCTCGCCGGACAGAGGATCGTCATCCCGGGGACGGTACGCAGGAAGCTCACGTCGAATATTCCGTGATGCGTCTCCCCGTCGCTGCCGACGATACCGGCTCGGTCCACGCCAAAGACGACATGCAGGTTCTGGAGCGCTACATCATGGATCAGCATGTCGTAGGCGCGCTGCAGAAAGCTTGCATAGACGGCGAACACAGGAATGGCACCCTGTTTGGCCATGCCCGCGGCCATCGCTGCGGCGTGGCCTTCCGCGATCCCGGTGTCAAAAAAGCGCTTCGGGAAACGGGCGGCAAACTGATCGAGCCCCGTGCCGCTCGCCATGGCGGCGGTGATCGCAGTGACGCGGCCGTCTTTCTGCGCGCAGTCGCCGAGGTACTGGCCGAAGCGCTCGGAAAAGCAGGGCGCACAGGTCTGCAGGCGTCCGTTCTTCGGGTCGAACGGCCCGACGCCGTGATACAGCTCCGGATGCTGCTCCGCGTAGCTGCAGCCTTTCCCCTTTTTCGTCAGCACGTGGACGATAACGGGCTCGCGCAGCTCTCTCGCCCAGGCGATGACCGACTCCAGCTTGCCCGCATCGTGCCCGTCGACCGGGCCGATATAATTCAGGTCCATCGCGCTGAACATGTTCCCCGGCAGGAGCTGATCCTTGATCCGCTCTTTGATCCTGTGGTTGAACTGATACAGCGCCGGAAGCTGCGAGAACGCCTCGCGATAAGCCCGCTTAAAGCTGATATAGCTGGGCTTCACGCGCATGCGCTGCAGTTGACGCGAGATCCCTCCGACGTTGGGATCGATCGACATGTTGTTATCGTTGAGAATGATGACGAGCGGTTCCCCGCTCGCGGCCGCTGCGGCAAGCCCCTCATAGGCAAGACCGCCAGTCAGCGCACCGTCGCCGAGCACGGCGACGACGTCATAGTCAAGCCCCAACTGGGTCCTGGCTTTTGCCATCCCGAGCGCGACGGAGACGGAATTGGACGCATGCCCCGCGATAAACGCGTCGTCCTCACGCTCGTAAGGCTTCGGGAAACCGGAAAGGCCGCCGTACTGACGCAGCGTGGAAAAAAGCTCGCGCCTTCCGGTGATGATCTTATGCGTATAACTCTGATGCCCCACGTCGAAAACGAGGCGGTCACGCGACGTATCGTAAACACGGTGCAGCGCGACAGTCAGCTCCACCGTGCCCAGGTTGGACGCCAGATGGCCGCCGGTCCGGGAGACGCTCTCGATCAGAAAATCACGGATCTCACGACACAGCGGCGCCAGCTCTTCCGGTTTCAGTTTCTTGATATCGTTCGAAGAATGTATCGTCTCTAATATGCCCAATGCTTACCCCAATCCGGCCCTTGGGATTCAGCTGCGTCTTGACGCCAGAGAATCCGCCAGCGCAAAAAGGAATCCCGTGTCTGTGTACGTCTGCTGCAGAGCGTCCTTCGCAGCGGCCGTCAGCCGCTCGATCCTCTGCATGCAGACCTTTTCACCCAAGAGGGCCATATAAGTGTTTTTATTCTCCTGAGCGTCGGAGCCGATAGGCTTGCCGAGCTCCTCTTTCGTGCTCAAAACGTCCAGCATATCGTCTCGGATCTGAAACGCCATGCCGATGGCCGCGCCATAGCGCGCAGCGGCGTCCAGTTGCTCCGGCGTGCCGCCGGCGGCAGCCACGCCCATACGGCAGGCCGCGGTCAAAAGCGCGCCTGTCTTGCGCGCGTTGATCTCCGTGAGTTCGTCCTCGGTGAGGGCCTTTCCTTCGCCGAGCATATCCAGAAATTGCCCGCCGCACATGCCGTCGAGCCCGACGGCGTCCGCGAGGATACCGGCGCACAGCGCCCTTCGTTCAGCAGGCAGATCGCTGCGCAGGATCGTCCCGAAGGCCTCGGCCTGCAGGGCGTCGCCCGCAAGCGTCGCCGTGCATTCGCCATATACGACGTGGTTCGTAGGCCTTCCCCGACGCAGGTCGTCGTTATCCATACAGGGTAGGTCGTCATGGATCAGGCTGTACGTGTGCAGCATCTCGATCGCACAGGCGACGGGAAGCGCTTCCCGTACGTCGCCTCCGCTGATTCTGCAGAATTCCAGCACAAGCGTGGGACGGATACGTTTTCCGCCAGCCAGAAGACTGTAGCGCATCGCCTCGGCAAGGCCTGCGCAGGGATAGTCGCCATCCGTGAGAAAGCAGTCAGCCAGCGCCTCGTCGATCCGTTTTTTATACTCCGCCGCCGTCATCTTATGCCTCATCCTCAAAAGGGAGTTCCTCCGGTTCACCATCCGCTCCCTTGCGCAGCTTCACGACCTTCTGTTCTGCCTCGTCCAGCATTTTGCTGCACACGGTGAGCAGCTTCGTTCCCTCCTCGAACAGAGAAAGAGACTGGCTCAAAGGCAGGTCGCCCTTTTCCAGGTGACGCACGATCTCATCCAGCCGCTCAAGGGCCTGTTCAAAACTCGGTTTCTTTTCCGCCATGTTCAGCTCTCCTCAATGTTTTCAACTCGACAGTCCGCACGGCCGTCCCGAAACAGGATCCGAACGTGATCCCCCGCTGCAAGCTCCTGCACGCTCCTGACCGGCTGTCCGTCCCGATCCTCCGTGATCGAGTATCCGCGCGTCAACACGCGCAGAGGGCTCATCGCATCCAGAGCGGAGCCGAGCTTGACGAAGCGCTGCTTTTTCTCCGCCAACTGCCTGTCCTGCGCCGCAGCGAGGCGATCGCGCATATGGTCGAGCTCGATGCGCCTGTCGTCGATGTACACAGCTGGGTCACGCAGCACTCTTTTGCCGCGCAGCGCATCCAGGTTCTGGGCGCACTGTGTCAGTTTTTTTGCGATCGCCTGGCGGGAGCGGATCTCATAGCTCTCGAGGCTCTCGCGCATCTCATGCCAGTCGGGCACTGCGATCTCCGCCGCGTTGGACGGCGTGGAAGCGCGCCGGTCCGCCACGTAGTCGGCTATGGTCACGTCCGGCTCATGGCCGACCGCGGAGATCACGGGGATCTCAGATGCAAAGATGGCGCGGGCAACGCGCTCATCGTTAAAGGCCCAAAGGTCCTCAATGGAGCCTCCCCCCCGCCCGGTGATGATGAGATCCGCCACGTGATGGGCGTTTGCATACCGGATCGCGCCGGCGATCTCCGGCGGGGCCTCCACGCCCTGCACGCGCACCGGCAGCAGAACGACCTTTGTCATCGGCCAGCGGTGCCCCAGTATGCGGATCATATCGTGCACCGCCGCTCCCACAGAGGAGGTGACGATCGCGATCCGCTCCGGGAATTCCGGCAGCGGTTTTTTATACGATGGATCAAACAGCCCCTCGGCTGCAAGCTTTGCCTTCAACTGCTCGAAGGCAATCTGCAGGTCGCCCGTACCCTCCGGGACCAGCGCCGAGCAGTAGAGCTGATACGCACCGTCCCGCGGATATACGGACACGCGGCCGTACGCCGTGACGCCCATACCGCTCTCCGGGCGGAAGCGAAGCTTTGAAGCGCTGCTCTTGAACATCACGCAGCGCAGACTGCTCTCACTGTCCTTGAGCGTAAAATAATGATGGCCCGACGGATAGATCCTGTAATTGGACAACTCCCCGCGCACGCTGACGTCCGCCAGCATCGGGTCCATATCCAGCAGGCCCTTGATACGGTTATTGAGTTGTGTGACGGTCAGCGTCTCTCTCTGCATGGCTCAGTCCGCCCGCTCGGGGAATTCTCCCCGCATGAAGCCGCCGAGAACGCCGTTCACGAAGGCGACGGTCTCCGGCTCGTCGTAAGACTTGTCCAACTCGACCGCCTCGTTGATCGCCGCGGAATTTGGGATATCCTCCATATACAGGATCTCGCAAAGTGCGCAGCGCAGCACGGCAAGCGCGGTACGGGAGATCCGCTCCGGCTTCCAGCCTTTGGCGTAGCGCTCGATATACGCGTCGATCTCACCACGGTGCTCTGCGCTCAGCGTGAGGACGCGGCGGATATAATCCATCTGCGCATCGTCCGGAAACTCGGTAAACTGCTCCTCCTCCGCTGCAAGGCTGCTGTAATGCTCCTGCGAAAAGAAGCTCTCCAGCAGATCCTCCGGCGCATCGGCGCTCACAGCGGATGCAAAGCTGAGCTGTATCGCGATCTGTCTTGCCGCAGTTCTGGTCATGCCGCATCTTCCTCCAACATCATTTTTCGAAAGCGATCCCCGTCACGTGAACGTTGACTTCTGCCTGCTCGATCCCCGTCGTCGCCTGTACGGCGGTCATGACCTTGTCCTGCACCGTCTTTGCAACATCGACCACACTGTATCCGTACCGGACCGTGATGATCGTATCCACGACGATCTTGTCCTCAACGAACTGGACCTTTACACCTTTGGGCAGAGTCTTAAGGCCGATCAGCTCTGCGATCTCAGCTCCGGCGGTATTGGAAAGGCCTGCAACACCGTCGACCTCAGAGACCGCCGCGCGAACCATGCCGGAGATCACTTCTTCGGAAATGTTGATGCCGCCGTTTTCCTCCCGGCAGGTAATATAATTCTCGCCCATGAAAAATCCTCCTAAATGAATTCAGAATATTCTACCACGATATTTGTGAAAAGGAAAGACTAATCCGAAAATTCACACACAATTTATAAAATATAAAACCGGCTTGACCCCGTTTCGGTCAAACCGGTTTTCCTGTCAGGATTTTACCTCGATGATGCTAAGCTGCGCCGCCTCGTATTCCGTCTCGCTGCAGATGATATCCGTGATGCGGGCGACCGCTTCTTCGCTCAGCCCCTCGGCCGGCGCGGGCACCGCGACTGTCACGGAGTCGTTGCCGATGTACACGACGCAGTCCGCAAAGTCCTTCGCGATCAGGAGGTTTTCGATCTGTGCCTCCTTCATCGAGCAGGTCGCCATGGCGGAGATCGCGTTCATCGCGCTGTCGATGGTCTCCTGTGACGCCGTCTCTGCGGCGGCGGCCGTCTGCAGGAGCTGCAGCGCCTCGTCCCGTGAGACCTGCCTTGTCAGCCTGGCCTCCGCGAAATACGAGGAAGCCGCCGCTTCCACGCGCTGCCCGTACTGTGTGTTTGCGATCAGCATCATCTCGTCTTCCGCCGCGACCATGTCCGCGTCCGGAGTTCCCCAGCGATTATTGTACGTCCAGTTGAGCGCTACGGCAGCACTGACGAATATGAGCACTGCCATCAAGGTAAGATTTCTTTTCCGGTTCTTCATAAACGACGCCATCCTCCTCATGATCGATCCACCATTTTCAGCACTGTGATCTTATCTGACGTAAGTCCCGTATACGCGTAGACTGCCCGGATCACATCCAGGCGCGCTTTCGCGTTTTCCGCCCCCTGGCAGACGACGACCGCACCGTTTTCCGAGGTGAGGACGCAGACTTCTCCGACGCCCTCCGTGCTGGCGAGCGCCTGCTGCAGGAGCTGATCCGCATCTGCTTGCGGCGCGTCCCCGCTCCCTCTGCCGGGCAGCAGCAGGAGCAGCAGCCCGAGTGCGAGCATGAGCAAGGGATACTTGATGCGCCGCAGGGCGTCCAGCAGTTTTTTGCCTTCATCCATCTTTCTGCCACCGCTGCCTCTCCGGGGGTATACCGAGATCCGCTGTGATCCGTTCCTCCATCCTGCTCCTCTCCTTCTCCTCCCCTCGGTACGTCAGCGATGCCGCGTACGGCACCCAGAAGCCCTCCATGCTCCACACGGCGTCTACCTGTACCTCTGCAAGCACAAGGTCAAGTTCTCCGGCTTTGTCCAAAATATATGTCCTGCACTCTTCCTCTATGACAAGTCTGTTGAGCCTTGCGCTGCGTTCGTCACTTTCGGAGAGAAAGCTCGCCTCCTTCTC
>JAFUUR010000027.1 GCA_017477695.1 Oscillospiraceae bacterium
AGTCCCCATGGCTGCTGGCAAAGCCCTGGCCGCCGAGCGCCTGATACAGGCGGGAGTAGAGGTCGGAATCCGTGATCGTGAGCGCCAGCACCGCGTAGAGGTTCGGGAAGTGCGCGCCGTTCGCGCCGGACAGGTAGGTGACGTAGCGCAGGATATAGTCGTCACAGAAGGCGCGGATCTCGGCGGTCTCCTCCTCGGTGCAGTTGTCGGTATACACGTCCTCGTTCAAGGCGGACTCCGCCGCCGGCGCACCGCTCGGGTCGAGGATCTGCACGTCGATATCGCCCACGTATTGTCCCGTCCTGTACCGGAGCATGGCGGGCAGCTCGTAGGATGCGTAGAACTCCTCCAGCAGCTCGTACGGCACAGCGTCATCCACGACGTAGGAGGCGTCCAGCGCGTAGCCGTTGCACAGGACTTGATAGCCCGGCGGCAGGACCCACTCCGACTCACGGCAGAGGCTCTCCAGCTCAAGCTGCGCGTCGCTGATCGACCAGGTGCCGAAGCCCAGGCGCTTTTCGGCGGACTGCTGCAGCGTGACCTGACCGACGACGCGGTCCCCGGCCTTCAGCACGTACACGAGCCGGTCGTCCGTGGATTCGGAGACCTTCTTGGCGTAACGCAGGTTCTGCAGGATCTCCTGCAGCTCCCGCAGGCTCGTCTCCTCGGACTGGATGTTGTGATCCAGCGAGGCGACGAAGCTCTCCACGCCCGCTGAAAAGCTGTCCTCTCCCATGTCGGATATGTAACGCTCCATGACGCTCTCCGGCCGGCTGGCCTCATAGGCCGCGATGTAGAAATAGAAGAACACCAGCAGCACCAGGATCATCAGGAGCAGGATCATCGCGTAGAGCGCAAGCCCCACGCCGAAGCGGCTTTTGCGCTTTTTCTTAGTATCCGTCACGTTCCCGCGCTCCTTCCTTCAATACGATAAAAGCGTCCGGGACGGGCCGGATGCCGATGACCGAGGCGCAGTTGTTGACGTAGGCGCCGTTGTAGTACATCAGCGAGGACGAGCCGCCGTCCAGATTGCAGGCGTTGACAGCACCGTAGCGCAGCATGATCTCCATCAGATCCTCGTACGTGGCGCCCAGGCTGATCACCTGCCGCCCGTCGATCACCAGCATGAGCACCGCTCCGTCGGAGCGCTGCCCGATGGCCGTGCGCGGGTTGATGCCGCTGGCGAGCTGCGAGGGGTTGACGCCCTCGCCGGTGTGCACCAGGACCGGGCCGAACGAGCAGCCGTACTGGATATTCGCTTCTCGCACGGCCTTCGAGCCCACGAGGCCGACGTGGAGGATATACTGGTCGTCAAAGCCGACGAAGCCGTTGCCGGTCCCCTTCGGGCCGAGATAGAGCTCGCCCTTGAATACCACGGCCGAATCCGGCTCGCTGCCGTTGCCCTGGCCGTTCTTGTCCTCGAAGCCGCCCGCGTTGATGCCGGCGACCGCGTCGAAGCGCTGGACCATCTCTTCCACGGTGTAGCCGCGGCCGAAGAAGGTCTCGGGCACGCAGCCCATGATGACGCGCGAGGGATCCAGAATGATCATCATATAGCCGGAATAGCCCTCGCCCTTGACTTCGTCGATGATGATGCCGTCGCCGTCGTCGTCCACGAAGCCCCAGGCGTCCGCGTCGGATTCGCTCTCGGCGCCGATGGTGATGAGCGAAGAGTCGGTCTCCTCGAAGACCTCGACGTTGCGCCCGGCCTCGATCTCGGCGATCTCCTCATCGGAGAGATAGAGATTTGCCAGAAAGCCGATCGCGCTGGTCTCGCGCACGGACATGACGAACCGGTCCCTCGCGGTGGGGGAGGGCCCCTTCGTCAAGATATACATCACGCCGTAAAGACCCGCGAGCACGAGCAGCAGCGTGACCAGCAGCACGGCCAGGGCCCTGCGTATGAACTTTGCAAGGGCGCGCTTGAAGGAGCGCTTTTCCGCTCCGACCGGCGCCGACTGTTCGCTCAGCTCCGGCAGCTCGTCAAGGATCGCCGCGAGCTCAGCCTCTTTGTTTTTCTTGCTCATAGCATTTACGCTTCCCATTGTGGAATAAAGTACATGAATTCTACCACAAGTTCATACTTTTGACAATGACAAAATGCTCCGTGATTGACTTGACGCGGCAAGCTATGGTAAAATCCGGGCAGAAAGCTAACGAAGGAGGGCTGCCGGTGAACGTCGGGAAGAGCGGGACAGAAAGATTCAGCCGCTTCTGCGCGGGCGTCGTGCTGGCGCTCATATCGGTCGCCGTGGTCTACCTGTTCGCGGCGTCCCTGTTCGCCACTTCGGACGTCAGCACGGGCGAGGGCTTCGGTGAGATCATCCGCTTCGAGCGGGACTCGCTGGCGATCAATCTTGCGGTGCTGGCGCTGTGTACGGCGCTGCTGGCCTGCTTCTGGCGCCTGTGCGACCACGTGAGGCTCTCCGTGCTGACGGCGATCCTGCTCACGTGGACGGTGCTGGCCGGCGCGGTGTTTATTGCGTCCGTCAAGCTTGCCACCTCGCAGGACTCCTACGTCGTGACCTTCTGGGCGATGCAGTCGGCACGGGGGGACACCTCGTATTACCACTTTTATTTCGAGCGTTTTCCTTATCAGTTCGGCTATGCTGCGTATGAGGAGCTCGTTTTCCGCGCGATCTTTTTCGTGCTGCCGAATATCCCGGAGGGCTTTGCCTGCATGCTGCTGCAGGGGCTGAACGTGCTCTTCCTCGCGGCGGCCGAGTACGGGCTGCTGCGCTGCGCGGGGCTGCTGTTCCGTTCGGAGAGAGTGCAGAAGCTGACGGCCGTCCTGCTTCTGTTCAGCCTGCACGGCATCCTTTTCAGCACCTATCTATACGGCAATCTGCCGGGCTTCGCTTTCGCCGTGCTCGCGGTGTGGGCCTTCCTGGCCTTTCAGGAGACGGGGCGCGTGCGCGCGGGGGTGCTCTGCGCGCTGTGCATGGCCCTCGCCGTGATCATGAAGCTCAATTATATGATCTTCTTTATCGCTCTTGTCCTCGTGTGGCTGCTGTGTCTGCTTCGGCGGCCGCAGCTCAAGTCGCTGCTGTGTCTGCTGCTGTGCGTCGTGTCGGTGCTCGCGCTGAAGGATATGCCGCAGCACCTCTATGAGCGCCGTATGGGCGAGGACTTTGGCAAGGGGATCACGCTCTGGGGCTGGATGGCGCTCGGCTTCCACGAGGGCTCGACCTGCTCAGGCTGGTATGACCCG
>JAFUUR010000028.1 GCA_017477695.1 Oscillospiraceae bacterium
CCGACCGCTTGAAGAACTTCGCCTCCCCGCCGAGCGCCTCGCACCAGATCTCGAGGGCGCAGACGCGGTCGCGCTCCACGAGCTCGCACCCGACGGGCGTGAACGTGCCGTCCCAGAACCGTCTCCGGGTCGCGAGGTCGAGCCTGTCCCACCCCTCCGGCACCTTGCGTGCGAGGAACTCCACGATCAGACCCTCCTTCGCCGAATGGACCGCGTGCGCCTCCTGCGCCTGCTTCGCCATCGCGGCGACCTCGGCCTCGTCGAGATACAGCGTCTCCCCGAGCCGCCAGTACGCCAGCGCCTCCGCCCAGATCTGCCCCACCTCGTCCGGCAGCTCGCGGAACACGTCCTTCGTCGGCGCCTGCACGCGGCAGTCGATGGGCAGGAACCGTCTCGCGCCCGTGTGGTCACGGAGGAACTCATCGTCATTGGTCGTGCCGAAGAACACGCACCGCCGCGGATAGCGCCGCGTGCGCCGTCCGTAGGGCTCGCGGTAGATGTCGTCGGTCTTGGACAGGAACTGCTTGACAGCATTCTCCTCAGAGCGGTTCAGGCCGTTCAGCTCCTGGAGCTCCACGATCCACGACCCCTGGATCATCTCGCACGCCTCCTTGCCCTCGAACGTGTTGAGACTATCATTGAACCAGCCCGCCCCGAGATACCGCAGCAGCGTGCTCTTACCGATGCCCTGCGTGCCGACCAGGATGGGCATGGTGTCATACTTCACGCCCGGCGTCATCGCTCTGGCGACGGCCGCACAGAGGCTCTTGCGGGCGACGGCTCTGGTGTACGCCGTGTCCGCCGCGCCGAGGTAGTCGATGAAGAGCGTCTCGAGCCGCGGCACGCCGTCCCACACGGGGAGCGCCGCGAGCCAGTCCTGCACGAGATCGACGCGGTGCATCTCGCAGTAGAGCGCGAAGCCGTCCATGATGCGCTCCTTGCCGGTGATGCCGTAGACCTTCTCCATATAGCAGCGCAGTCCGGCATCGTCCGAATCCTTCCAGTCTCTCCGTCTCCCCGAGGCACCCCACGGGAGCTTTCCTGTGACGTAGAAACGGTTGGAGAACGCATCGAACACGACCGCGCCGCAGAGCATCGGGTCGTTCTCGAGGATGATGAGGACGTTCTCCGTCGTTTTCAAGGGCTTGCCGGTCTCGGGCGAGAGCGTCAGACGCTGCATCCAGCCGGGAGCCCCGGCAGGCGAGTCGCCGCCTTCGTCCGCTGCGCTCCCGAGCGGCGGCGCATTCTCCCCAAAAGCAGAGGCCGCCTTTGCATACCGCTCCGCATTCATGAGTCGTGCCACGCTCTCATCCTGCACCGCGACACGGCACATCTCCACGAAGCTCGGCAGCTTATTGGTCGGGGTATCGGGCTTTGCGTCCTCGTCGAGCTGTCCGAACAGATGGACGCGCACGAGGTCGAACGCATTGCAGAGCTTTCCGCCCGCGGGGTCGGTGGCGTGGTGACTGAACAGGAACTTGCCGTCGTCATAGAGCACCGCACCGCCCGTCGTGGAGCCGCTGGAATAAGTGTAGCGCCCCTCTCCGGCGTCGGTGTACTTGTCGGGGAGATACGCTGCGATGACAGCAGGCACGTCATACACGCGGCAGAACGCGCCCACCGCACCGGCCTTCTCAGTCGGGTCCTTCTGGGTACGGCCGCGCGGGATATTCTGCGCCGACATTCCCGGCCAGCCTGATACGTCGCGCCAGTCCGGATACATCGCCAGCAGCCCATCCGCATCAACAAACGGCTTGTCCGCATATCTGTAAACGTACTGACTGTCTGAGCAGCACGACGGGAAATACATCATGCGCGACGCCTCGAACGTGGTCTTGTCGCAGTAGTCCATTCCGATGATCTCGCCGGCCTTCCGCGCGATCGGCTCGTACTCGTCCGCCGTGATCGTCCGGCTCAGCGGCAGCAGTACACGAAGGCGTGGAGCCTCCGGAGCGTGTTTCCGGGTCGAGTAGACGCAGTAGCCGACGCCCAGACTGTCGAGCCGGAGCAGGATGCTGTCCGTCTGCCCGGCGGGGATATTGTCGAGATCGAGCGTGATGACGTCGCGCCCTGTCACGTCACAGGCTCGACGCTTCTCGGCCTTGAATGTTCCGGCAACGAATCCGCCGACGTCTTTCAGCTCGTCCTGCTTTGACTTTGGCAGGTCGCGGTACTGCGCAAGGGTTTCCGTGCTGCGGTGTACATTGCCGAGTTTTGCCCAGAACTCTGAAAGCAGCAGCGTTTCGGGTTTCCAGACGGTCGCCTTTCTGGACGCGCCGACTGTGATGGTAATCTTTCTATCGTAAAGCATGTCTGTCCCTCCTAATCCTTCTTGTAATAGTCTCCAACAAACCCGGCTGCATTCAGAATCAGCCCCGGCGCCCACGGAATCGGCTGGCGCATGATCTCGCAGACGGCATCCAGATCGGCCTTATCTGCGGGTACATCAAGTATCGCTTCATCGTGGATGTGCATGACGATGGTGTACCCTGCCGCTTCAATGCGCTGCAAGGTGATCGCCAGACAATCCCGTGCGATCGCCTGCACCACGTTCTCCGTGAGCTTGCCGCCGTAGGTTTCCAGCTCTGCCCATTTTCCGCCGGTTTTACCGCCATAATAGTGGATGCTCTCGTTGCCGAAGCGGTTCAGCCCGAAGAACGGATTTGCATAGAACAATTTCCGACCGGACGGGAGCTGAATCGTCAGGAACCGCAGCCCCTCCGCTGTCCCCTCGTATCGGAACACAAGCCCGTTCGCCATCACCGGAACGCCCGTCCGGATGGCATCCATCGCGGCATTTTCCAGCCGGTACCAGAGCCGGACGATGTTGGGTGAGGCTTTGCGCCAGTCATCCACGATCTGTTTGAGCTCCTCGTCCGTGAGATCCGTCCCGCCCATTGCCTTCATTGCGCCGACCGAGCCACCGTAGCCGCAGGCCAGCTCTGCGATCTTGCCCTTCTGCCGCAGGTGTCCGTTCTCGCCGTGCTTCACGACCGGGACGCCGTAGATCCGCGACGCCGACGCGCAGTAGATGTCCTCGCCGTTCGCAAACGCCTGCATCCGCCACTGTTCTCCGGCAAGCCACGCGATCACACGCGCCTCGATCGCGGAGAAGTCCGCAACTACAAATTTGTGCTCCTCTGCCGGAACGAACGCCGTCCGGATGAGCTGCGAGAGCGTATCCGG